>JBDTPJ010000119.1:0-9958 GCA_039932755.1 Betaproteobacteria bacterium | reverse complement strand
TTCTGCGTCACGATCCCGCCGGAGACGTGATTCCGCTGGTGCTCGACTCGCCCCATTCCGGCGTGTCGTATCCGGAAGACTTCGACCATGCCCCGGAGCGCGCCATCGTGCGCCAGGCGGAAGACACGCATGTCGCGACGTTGTGGCGCGCGGCGCCGGCCTATGGCGCGACATTGCTCGAGGCGCGCTTTCCACGTTCCTACATCGATCCCAATCGCGACCTGTCGGACATCGACCCGGAATTGCTTGCCGACACCTGGCCCACGCCATTGCAGCCGACGCGCAAGACCCAGCAGGGGATCGGCCTGGTCTGGAGAATGGCGCGCAGCGGCGTGCCGATGTACTCGCGCAAGCTGACGAGCGCGGAAATCAAGACGCGCATCGACCGGTTCTGGCGGCCATATCACGCCGCGCTCGAGGCCGTACTCGATGCGCGACACGAACAATTCGGCGGGGTGTGGCATCTCAATTGCCATTCGATGCCGGCGGTGGGCGACGCGATGGCCGACGATCCGGGCCGTGTGCGCGCTGACTTCGTACTGGGCGATCGCGACGGCACCACCTGCGAACCCGAGTTCACGTTGCTTGTTGCCAACACACTGCGCCGCTTGGGCTATGCCGTTGCAATCAACGATCCTTACAAGGGCGTCGAGCTGGTTCGCAGGCACGGACGCCCCGGTGAAAATCGGCACAGCCTGCAACTCGAGGTCAAGCGCACGCTCTACATGGACGAGCACACGCTGCAGCCCAACGCAGGTTTCTTCCGCCTGGAAGCCGACCTGTCACGACTCACGGCGACACTGGCCGGCCACCTCCGCGAAAGGCTGCGAATAGCGTGCTTGGCGCAGGACACCGCAAATCCTGCGGGCACGACTGGTCAGACCACTTGACCGGTTGCAAGGTCGCTGCTAACGTCGCCACCACACCGTCGGATGCGCGCAGAGCAGTACCAGCCAGACGCCGCACCAGCGCCATGGCCAATACACATCAAGGAGGAACCATGAAATTCGTCCAACGCGCGCTCGTCGCGCTCGTCGCGTTTGCCGCCGCATCGATCACATTCGCGGCGTATCCGGATCGTCCGATCACCTTCATCGTCCCCTGGGGCGCGGGCGGTGGCACGGACGGAACCGCGCGCTATTTCGCGACGATGATGGAAAAGGAGTTGGGGCAGCCCGTCAATGTCGTCAACCGCACGGGTGGCAGTGGCGTCGTCGGCCACAGCGCGATCGCGCAGGCGCCCGCCGATGGCTACACGGTGGGCATGATCACGGTCGAGATCACCATGATGCATTGGCAGGGGCTGACCGAACTTGGACCGGCAAGCTATACGCCGATCGCGCTGGTCAATTCTGATCCCGCCGGATTTACCGTGCGCGCCGATTCGCCGTACAAATCGGTCAAGGACGTCATTGACGCCATCAAGGCCAACCCGGGCAAGCTCAAGGCATCCGGCACGGGCCAGGGCGGCATCTGGCATCTGGCGCTCGCCGGCCTGCTCGACGACTTGAAAATTCCGCAGACGGCCATTCCCTGGGTGCCGTCGCAGGGCGCGGCGCCGGCGATGCAGGACCTGGTTGCGGGCGGTGTCGATCTTGTTACCGCCTCGCTTCCGGAAGCCCGACCCTTGATCGATGCGGGCAAGGCCAGGCCGTTGGCGGTCATGGATGACAAGCGCGCGGCGCTGTTTCCCGACGTGCCGACCATGCAGCAAGCCATCGGCGTCAACATAACCACGGCCGCGTGGCGCGGCATCGCCGCCCCCAAGGGCCTGCCGCCCGAGACCACCGCCAAACTGATCGCGACTGTCAAGAAAATCGCCGAGAGCAAGGAATGGAAGGACTTCGCGGCAAGCAGAGGCTTCGGCACCGCCTGGGCGCCCGGCCCCGAATTCGCAACCTTCATGGCTAACGGTGACGCCGCCATGGGCAAGACGATGAAGGCGGTGGGCCTGGCGAAGTGACGACAGACCACGCATTGCAAGCGCATTGCGCGCGGCAAAGCGTAGGGCAGGCGTCATCCCCGCTCAGTTACCAAAATGAGCGGGGACCCCGTGTCGTTTCAACCAACAAGACACTGGGTTCCCGCATTCGCGGCGACGACCGCGTTGCACAATGAAAGTTAGCGACGCGATTTTCGGCGCGGTGTTCCTGGTGCTGGGCGTCGTCGTACTTGTCCACGTGCAGGCATTTCCGAGGATTCCGGGCCAGCAAGTGGGGCCAGGTCTATTTCCCGGGCTCATTGCCGCGGGTCTCGCAGGGTGCGGGTTGCTGCTGGTCATCGGCGGCATTCGCAAGCGGGCGCAGGAACCGTGGTACGAGACCGCGGACTGGATGCGCTCGGGTCGCCACTTCATCGCGTTTGCGGCCATCGTGTTGGGCGTTGCGGCCTACGTTTTACTGGCCAACGCGGTGGGGTTCCTGATCATCGCGCCGGTGCTGCTGTGGATCTGGTTCACGGTGCTGGGCGTCCGCACGCTACCCGCGATCGTCACGGCAATCATTGCGACGCTCGTGATGTGGTATGCGTTTTACAAGGTACTTCGCGTGCCGTTGCCGTGGGGCCTACTCACGGGGGTCGCGTTCTGATGGACGCACTCGGCACCGCATTCGGCATGGTGTTCAGTCTCAAGACGCTGTGGCCGATGTTGCTGGCGTCGCTGTTTGGACTCTTCGTGGGCGCCGTGCCCGGACTCACGGCCACCATGGCCACCGCGCTGCTGGTGCCGGTGACATTCTTCATGGAGCCGATTCCCGCGATTGCGACGATTGTGACGGCGACGGCGATGGCGATTTTCTCCGGCGACATCCCGGGGGCGCTGTTGCGGATGCCAGGCACACCCGCGTCGGCGGCATATTGCGACGAGGCGTACGCGATGACGCGCAAGGGCCAGGCCGAAACGGCATTGGGCGCGGGGCTCGTGTTTTCCGCCATCGGTGGGCTGTTCGGCACCGCCGTGCTCATCGTATCCGCGCCCGCGCTGGCTGAGATCGCACTCAAGTTCAGCTCGTTCGAATATTTCTGGCTGGTCCTGCTTGGATTGAGTTGCGCCGTGGTCGTTACTTCCAAAAGTCCACTCAAGGGCGTTGTATCTCTGCTGCTCGGGCTTTCCATTGCCTGCGTCGGCCTGGGTAATCCGGCGGGATTTCCCCGATTCACTTTCGGCAACACCGAGCTCCTGGGCGGCATCGGCCTGATTCCGCTGATGATCGGCATGTTCGCGATCTCGGAAATCATCCGCTACGCAGTCGACACGGGCCCGGAGCTGAAGATCGTCGATCAGCCCATTCACAATGTGTTCAAGGGAATGTGGGGTCTCGCCGTCAAGTATCCACTGCAGATCCTGCGCGGCAGCACGCTGGGTACGGTGGTCGGCGCGCTTCCGGGCGCGGGCGCGGACATTGCGGCATGGATGTCGTACGCCATGAGCAAGAAGCTGTCGAAGGAGCCGGAAAAATTCGGTACCGGACACGTTGAAGGCATCGTGGAATCGGGCGCGGCGAACAACAGCGCGCTGGCCGGGGCATGGATACCGGCACTGGTGTTCGGCATCCCCGGTGATTCGATCACCGCCATCGTGATCGGCGTCCTTTACATGAAGAAC
This sequence comes from Betaproteobacteria bacterium, assembly GCA_039932755.1. GTDB lineage: Bacteria > Pseudomonadota > Gammaproteobacteria > Burkholderiales > Casimicrobiaceae > VBCG01. Next base: position 6,354 of record JBDTPJ010000119.1, on the reverse strand, counting down.
ATGAATCCCGGCCCGACACTCTTCACGCAGAACCCGCAGAACATCTATGCGGTTTACCTCCTGTTCATCATCGCCAACCTGATCATGATCCCGCTCGGCTTCCTGTGCATCAAGGCATCCAAACAGATTCTCAAGGTGCCTCGCAAACTGTTGATGCCGGTGATCCTGCTCTTTTGCATCGTCGGGTCGTTTGCGATCAACAACACGCCGTTCGACATCGGCGTCATGCTTGTGGCCGGCGTTGGGGCCTACCTGCTCGAAGAGAACGGCTTCCCGGTTGCGCCCGCGATACTGGGTGTGGTGCTCGGCGGAATGCTCGAGGAAAACTTCGTGACCTCGATGATCAAGTCCGACGGCAACCTGTGGGCTTTCTTCTCCCGCCCAGTGGCTGCCACGCTTGGCGCCCTGACCTTGGCGGCTTGGTTCCTGCCGCCCGTCATTCGACGCGTACGCGCCGTAGCCGGGGCTTAGTAGTACCCCCCCGAAGCGCTGCTCGCCCCCCAACTGGGGCCCACTCCTGCCGCGTTGACCCGCCGTGGTGCGGTGCGGTAAAATCAACCGGTTTCGGTGCCCATTCACGGCGGCGGACACTCCTAAGGTATTGCACGGAAATTTGCCATGCGCGGGAAACTCGTTGTCGGCAATTGGAAGATGAATGGCGGGTTGGCGGCAAATTCGGCGCTTTTGGTCGCGTTGTTAGTGGGCTGGAAACCGAAAACCGGCCGAACGATGAGCGTATGCGTGCCTTTTCCGTATTTGGGGCAGTCACGCGATGCTCTGGCGGGTTCCAGGATTTGTTGGGGCGCGCAGGACGTGAGTGCACATTCCAACGGTGCGTACACCGGTGAGGTCTCGGCAGCAATGCTCGCCGAGTTCGACTGCCGGCATGTGTTGGTGGGGCATTCCGAACGGCGCCAGCTGCACGGTGAAACGGATGGCGAAGTCGCACAAAAGGCTTTAGCGGCGCTGGAGGGCGGTCTGACGCCGATCGTTTGCGTTGGCGAAACGCTCGCTGAACGGGACGCCGTGCAAACAAGCGAAGTGGTCGGTCGGCAGTTCGACGCCGTGGCCAATGTATTGGGTGGACGAATGGCACTGGTCGTACTTGCCTATGAGCCCGTTTGGGCGATAGGCACCGGCGTCACGGCCACGCCGTCGGAGGCGCAGGCGGTTCATGCTTTTCTGCGCCAGCGGTTGGCGGTGGCGGGTGGCGAAGGCGTGCTGGTGTTGTACGGCGGAAGTGTAAAAGCCGCCAATGCGGCAGAATTGTTTGCGATGCCGGACATTGACGGCGGTCTCGTTGGTGGGGCATCTTTGAATGCGGACGAATTTTTGGCGATTGCCGCTGCCTGAAGCAGGTTGGCGACAACGCCGGAGCAAGGACAATGGCAATACTTGAAACGGGTTTATTCGTGCTGCAGATCGTGGTGGCGATCGCGCTGTGCGGTCTCATTCTGCTGCAGCATGGCAAAGGTGCCGACATGGGCGCCGCGTTCGGAAGTGGATCTTCCGGCAGCCTGTTCGGCTCCGCGGGATCGGCGAATTTCCTTTCGCGCACCACGGCAGTGCTTGCGGCCATATTTTTCCTGACAAGTCTCGGGCTCACGTACCTGGGAACTACGCATGCGCGCACCGGACTCATGCAACAAGGCGTCATGCAGGAAGCCCCGGTGACCAAGGCTGTCGAAGGCGCACCGGCAGGCAGCGCGCCTTCCGCGCCCGCTGCAGCGCCGGTCGCCCCGACGCCCGCGGGTACGCCGGCGGCTGCGCCGTCCAAGGCCGCCGATGTACCCAAGTAACGATAGTGCCCAATAAGGCAATTCAGAATCAGCCGACGTGGTGAAATTGGTAGACACGCTGTCTTGAGGGGGCAGTGGCGAAAGCTGTGCGAGTTCGAGTCTCGCCGTCGGCACCAGATTCAGTCCGTAACAATTGCGCGCGCGACCGCCTGTCCAAACCGGTGCAGCGAGCGGGCAAGTTGTCCAACCTCCAGGGATTCAAGCACCGCTTGGTGTCGGAAATCGCGTCGCGCGGTAGAATGCATGCAACAAGCAGGCGCGCGTCGCGCCTGAAGGGCCTCCGATGCTGGAACAGTATTTTCCGATCCTCCTTTTCATCATCGTCGGTCTCGGACTCGGGCTTCTCCTCCTTTCGATCGGAACGCTCCTGTCGCCGAATCGACCCGACGCGGCCAAGCTCTCGCCCTACGAGTGCGGATTCGAGGCGTTTGAGGACGCGCGGATGAAATTCGACGTCCGTTATTACCTCATTGCCATCCTGTTCATCCTGTTCGACCTCGAAATTGCATTCCTGGTCCCATGGGCCGTCGTATTGCCGGAAATCGGCTTCGAGGGTTTCGTCGCGATGATGGTGTTCCTGCTCATCCTCGTCGTGGGCTTTGCCTACGAGTGGAAGAAGGGGGCGTTGGAGTGGGAGTGATTCCCGTCATTCCGGAAATGAGGACCCTCCATGGCCATTGAAGGCGTGCTGGAGAAGGGCTTCGTCACTACGTCGTTGGACAGCGTCATCAACTGGGCCCGGAACGGTTCGATGTGGCCAATGTCCTTCGGCCTGGCCTGCTGCGCCGTGGAAATGATGCACGCCGGCGCCGCCCGATACGACCTTGACCGATTTGGCGTCGTTTTCCGGCCGAGCCCGCGCCAATCGGACGTAATGATCGTCGCAGGTACCCTGTGCAACAAGATGGCGCCGGCGCTGCGCAAAGTCTACGACCAGATGGCCGAGCCGCGCTGGGTGATCTCGATGGGTTCCTGCGCCAACGGCGGGGGCTATTACCACTACTCCTATTCCGTGGTGCGCGGCTGCGACCGCATCGTCCCCGTCGACATCTACGTCCCCGGCTGTCCGCCAACCTCCGAAGCACTGCTCTACGGCATCCTGCAGCTCCAGAACAAGATCTGGCGCACCAACACGATCGCGCGCTGATGGCCACCAAAATCGAGACGCTGACCGCGGCGCTGCAAGCCGCATTTGCGACTGAAACCACGTCGCCCTGGATTGGCGTCACCGTCGCACTCGGCGAAGTCACCGCCGTGGTCGCGCCCGATCGCCTGCGCGACGTGATGCTTGCGTTGCGTGACCGTCCGGAATTGCGCTTCGAATCACTGATCGACATCTGCGGCGTTGACTACTCGACCTTCGGTGATGGGGCGTGGACGGGGTCGCGCTTTGCCGCGGTGTATCACCTGCTGTCGTTGTCCAATAATCAGAGGCTGCGTGTGCGCACGTTTGCGGCCGACGACGGTTTTCCGATACTGCCGACCATGGTCCCGGTTTGGCCCGCGGCCAACTGGTTCGAGCGCGAGGCTTTCGACCTCTACGGCATCGTGTTCGACGGCCATCCGGACCTGCGGCGCCTGCTCACCGACTATGGTTTCGTCGGTCATCCGTTCCGCAAGGATTTTCCGCTTTCCGGCTATGTCGAGATGCGCTACGACCCGGAGCAGAAACGCGTGATCTACCAACCCGTGTCCATCGAGCCACGCGAAATTACGCCGCGGATCATCCGCGAAGAAAACTACGCGGGGCCGAAGTAGTCATCGTCGAAGTTCATGGCTGAGATCAGAAACTACACGATGAATTTCGGGCCGCAGCATCCGGCAGCCCATGGTGTTTTGCGCCTCGTACTCGAACTCGATGGCGAAGTGATCGAGCGCGCCGATCCGCACATCGGACTCCTGCACCGGGCCACGGAAAAATTGGCCGAGCACAAGACCTACATCCAGTCGCTCCCCTACATGGACCGGCTCGACTACGTCTCGATGATGTGCAACGAGCACGCCTACTGCATGGCCATTGAACGGCTGCTCGGACTCGAAGTGCCGGAACGCGCACAGTACATCCGCGTGATGTTCGACGAGATAACGCGCATCCTCAATCACCTGCTGTGGCTGGGCGCGCACGCGCTGGACATCGGCGCCATGACGCCGTTCCTCTACGCATTCCGCGAGCGCGAGGATCTGTTCGACGTGTACGAGGCGGTTTCGGGCGCACGCATGCACGCCGCGTACTACCGGCCAGGCGGGGTGTACCGCGACCTGCCGGAGCGGATGCCGCAATACCAGCCCTCGAAATTGAAGAGTGTCCGGGCCATCCATCGCCTGAACGAAAATCGCCAGGGATCCCTGCTCGACTTCATCGACGACTTCGTGCGCCGCTTCCCGAAGTGCGTGGACGAATACGAGGAGCTGCTGACCGAGAACAGGATCTGGAAGCAGCGCACCGTCGGTATCGGCGTCGTTGCCCCGGAACGCGCGATGGCGCTGGGCTTTACCGGTCCCATGCTTCGTGGCTCGGGCGTGCCCTGGGACCTGCGTCGCAAGCAGCCCTACGAGGTCTACGACCGCCTGCAATTCGACATTCCTGTGGGTATGAACGGCGACTGCTACGACCGTTACCTGGTGCGTGTCGAAGAGATGCGGCAATCGAACCGAATCATCGGACAATGCGCCGACTGGCTGCACAGGAACCCGGGGCCGGTCATCGTTGAGAATCACAAGGTGGCACCGCCCGACCGTGAGTCGATGAAGTCGAACATGGAAGAGCTGATTCATCATTTCAAGTTGTTCACCGAGGGCATGCACGTGCCGCCAGGCGAGGCCTATGCCGCCATCGAGCATCCCAAGGGCGAGTTCGGCGTGTACATCATCTCCGACGGTGCGAACAAGCCGTATCGCGTGAAGTTGCGTGCGCCCGACTACGTTCATCTTGCGGCGCTGGACGAGATGTCGCGCGGCCACATGATCGCCGACGTCGTGGCGATAATCGGCACCCAGGACATCGTGTTCGGATCGATTGACCGATGATCGCCCGAATTCTGTTCGGATGCGTTGCCTTGGCGTGGCTGCCGCTGGCAGCGGCGCAATCCCCGGCGCCGCCCTCAGTTTCGTCCCCCGCCGCCGCACCCTCCGCCAAACCACCCGTTGCAACCACCGCGCCGTCGACGGGTGACGAACCCTTCCAGCCGACCTTGGGAGATGACAAGGAAACCATCGCCGCGTCAGAGAAATGGCTCTCGTTGCTCGACGACGCCAAGTTGGGTCCTGCGTGGGACGTGTCATCAAAAATCCTCAAGTCCTCGGTGACGCGCAAGGAGTGGATCAAGGGGATCACCGCTGCACGCAAGCCATTCGGCAAGCTCAAGTCGCGCACGCCGGAGAGATTTGCCCGCAGCCATTCGCTGCCCGGCGCGCCGGATGGGGACTATTCGATCATCGTGTTCGAGACAGTCTTCGCCAATGGCAAGAAGGCGGAGGAGCAGCTGATTTGGGCGCTCGAGGGCGGCGACCTTTGGCGCGTCTCCGGCTACTTCATCCGTTAGGGCCAGCAGGCATATCCAGCATGTTGTCGTCAGAGACGCGCAAAAAGATTGATCGCGAGATCGCCAAGTACCCTGCTGACCAGAAGCAGTCGGCGGTGATGTCGGCGCTCGCGTTGGCACAAGGCGAACACGGCTGGCTCTCCACCGAAATCATGGACGCGGTGGCCGGCCACCTGGGCATGCCGCCCGTCGCAGTGTATGAAGTGGCGTCGTTCTACACGATGTACAACATGCGGCCGATCGGCCGGTTCAAAGTGACGATCTGCACCAATCTGCCGTGTGCGTTGAGCGGTGCCACGGCCGCCGCCGAGCATCTCAAGGGCAAGCTCGGGATCGGCTTCAACGAGACAACCGCCGATGGTAGGTTCACGCTGAAGGAAGGCGAGTGCTTGGGCGCCTGTGGCGACGCGCCCGTGCTCATTGTCAACGATCGCCGGATGTGCAGCTTCATGAACAACGTCAGGCTGGACGAATTGCTCGACGAGTTGAAGTCCGCGGCGGCGCGCGGCGAAGGCAACCCAGCCCATGGGGAACCTTCCCGATGAACGCGCCAAAGGAATTCCTCGACTACGGGCCGGATGCCATCCTGATGGCCGGCCTCAACGGCAAGAATTGGCGCCTCGCGGACTACGTTTCGCGTGGCGGCTATGAGGCGCTGAAGAAGATTCTCCAGGAGAAGATTCCGCCGGAGCAGGTAATCGCCGAGGTCAAGCGTTCTGCACTTCGCGGCCGCGGCGGCGCTGGCTTTCCCACCGGACTCAAATGGAGCTTCATGCCGCGACAGTTTCCCGGCGACAAGTACGTCGTGTGCAATTCCGACGAAGGCGAACCTGGGACGTTCAAGGACCGCGACATCCTCAACTTCAATCCGCACGCGGTGATCGAAGGCATGGCCATCGGCGCCTATGCGATGGGCGCCACGCGCGGCTACAACTATATTCACGGCGAGATCTGGGACACGTACCTGCGCAACGAGGAGGCCATCGACGAGGCCTATGCCGCCGGGTTCCTTG
>JBDTPJ010000118.1:0-10068 GCA_039932755.1 Betaproteobacteria bacterium | reverse complement strand
GCTCAGTGTGGTGCTCAGTGTGGTGCTCAGTGTGGTGCTCAGTGTGGTGCTCAGTGTGGTGCTCGGTGTCTTACGGCGTTGCTGCCTTGGCCTTGGGTGCCGCGGCCTTCGGCGCTGCCGTCTTGGGCGCTGCGGCCTTCGATGCGGTGGACTTGGGTGGGTTGGACTTGGGTGGGTTGGACTTCGGTGCGGTGGCCACAGCCGTCCGAATCGACTCTGACCATTGGACAAATGCTGAGTAGGGCCGCGCGACGCGCGTCTTGTAGTCTTCGTCGCTTTCGCCTGTCTGCCACTTGAGTCCGGCCAACGCCTCCAGCCAGAGTTGCTGCAGCGTGCGCAGGCCGTCGATGGCCTCCTTCGATGGCGTGACTTCGGTGAGCGCGGCCTGATAGGGACGCGTAATGTTTATCTTCTGCTTGTCGACGCAGTACTCGCTCTTTGCGCCATTGACGCCCTGTTGCGCTGTTTCATAGCCGAACTCGATCACCTCGATGCTCTTGATGTGGCGGCACATCGTATAGAGGTGGCGAACGGCGTCGAGGTAGCAGTCAAGACCGGTATCGGAACTGTTGGGACAGATGTAGTTGCTTCCGGGCTGGAACTTCTGCGCATCGGCGGCCGGCGACGTTGCCGCGACGGCGACCAGTACGGCCAGGCCGAAGCGACGAAGGGTCGTGTGAGCGCGAGACAGGGTACAGGTCGGCGTGTGGATCGGCATGGCGGGCGCGTGGACTGGCGTGGTCGGGACCCACGAATGCTACCGCGCCGGACGTTCGACGGGGAAGTACGCCGAACGACTGATTGAAACCGGAATGTGGAACGAATGCGTGTAGAACCAGCGAGCGCCGTCAGATGGTCACGCCGCCGGACACTTCGATGACCGCGCCATTGATATATGACGCTTCATCGGAAGCGAGCCAGGCGTAGGTATTGGCGATTTCCTCAGGCTGCCCGAGCCTGCCCATCGGTACCTTGTCCTCGATCATCTTGAGGACCTTGGAGGGCATGGACGCCAGTATGGGCGTGGAAATGTAGCCGGGACAGATCGCATTGGCACGAATGCCCTTGCTGCCCAGCTCGCGCGCCCAGGTCTTGACCATGCCGATGACCGCGAACTTGGTGGCCGCATAGTTGGTCTGGCCAAAGTTGCCGTAGATCCCGACGATGGACGACGCGTTGAGGATGCATCCCGAGTTCTGGGCGAGCATGATGTCCACCACGGCCTTGGTGCAGTTGTAGACGCCCTTGAGATTTACATCGATGACGCGGTCGAACTGCTCTTCGCTCATCTTCTTGAATTGTGCGTCTTGCACGATGCCCGCATTGTTGACCAAGGTATCGATACGGCCCCACTTGGCCATGACGCCTTCGACCATTTGCGCGATGCTCGGCTTGTCAGTGACATCGACGCGGTATCCGGCGGCTTCGCCGCCTGCGTCCAGGATCAGTTTGACCGTTTCGTCGATCGCCGCCACGTTGACGTCGCACACGGCGACTTTTGCGCCTTCATGCGCGAATTTGATCGCGGTGGCGCGACCGATGCCTTGCGCGGCGCCGGTGATGATCGAAACTTTGCCCGTCAAACGCATAGGATTCCTTGGTTGGAGCCACTTAGTTGGAGCCACTTAGTTGGAGCCACTTAGTTGGAGCCACTTAGTTGGAGCCACTTAGTTGGAGCCAAATTGCGCCCAGTGGGTGGTCCCGTGGGCGACTAAACCGACTAAATATAGCTCAAAATGGTGCGCTGCACAAGATCGGATTGCGGATTCGCGATGTTGCGCGGGTCAGTGATCACTTACCGATGCAAATTCAAGAAATACAAAGGTTTAGGGCGTGGCACCTACGCGGGCAGCCAGTGCTCGATGGTCAGCTGCAGCGATGCCGTGCCCTGCCATTCGTTGACTTCGGGCCGGAATGCCGCGCGGATGCATCTAGGCAGCGGGTCGGCATGGTTGAAAAGTATTGCCGCGAAACGTTCTTTCCCGCGCGCCAGGACAAGGCGTGAATGCTTGCCCCCCACGATCCGGGTTTCGAGCACGTCAAAGGTGTCATCGAAGGCCGGTGCCGGCATGCCCTGTCCCCAGACATGCTCGCGCAACGCGGCGGCCAGTTGCAGCGTCAGGCCGCCCGTCGGCAACGCGCCGTCCGACTCCCGGGTCCTGCGTAGCAATGCCGGTGTCAGCCAATCGCGGGCGACCTGCTCGAACGCGGCCGAGAATGCAGGAAGCGCCGCTTCGCTGATCGTGAGGCCGGCCGCGAATGCGTGCCCGCCAAAGCGCCCAATGAGTCCGGGATCACGCTTGGCGACGAGATCGAGCGCGTCGCGCAAATGAAAGCCGTCGATCGAGCGCCCCGAACCTTTGAGCTCGCCGTCGCTGCCACGCGCGAACACGATCGTCGGCCGGTAATAGCGGTCTTTCAGCCGCGACGCGACAATGCCGACTACGCCTTGGTGCCAGTCCTCGCGATACAGGCACAACGAGAACTGGTCGGCGGCGGCGTCGTCCACGCGCGCCAGCAGGGCGAGAGCGGCTTCCTGCATGGTCGCCTCGACTTCACGTCGTTCGCGATTGAGCCGGTCGAGTTCCTGCGCCAGCGCTGTCGCCTCATGGGTGTTCGTGGCCAGCAAACACCGTATTCCGAGCGACATGTCCGCCAGCCGACCCGCCGCATTCAGCCGCGGCCCGGCGACAAAGCCTAAGTCGAAAGCGGTGGCGCGGCCCGCATCGCGTCCCGCGACGGCAAAGAGCGCAAGCACGCCGGGCTGCGCGCGTCCGCTGCGGATGCGCTTGAGTCCCTGCTCGACGAAGATCCGGTTTACCTGATCGAGCCGCACCACGTCGGCCACGGTACCGAGCGCCACCAGGTCGCTCAAGTCGGCGAGATTCGGCTCGTCATTGTCGGCGAAGGCGCCTTGCGCGCGCAGACGGGCCCGCGTCGCGAACAGTACATAGAACATCACGCCCACGCCCGCGATGTGCTTGCTCGGGAAGGGGCATCCCGGCTGATTCGGGTTCACGATGATTGCCGGCGATGGCAACCTGTCGCCGGGAAGGTGATGATCGGTGATCAACACGTCGATGCCGAGCGCGGCGGCGGCGGCCACGCCTTCCACACTCGCGATGCCGTTGTCAACGGTGACGAGTAGCCGTGGGCTCATCTGCGCGGCGAGGGCAACGATTTCCGGCGTCAGCCCATATCCAAACTCGAAGCGGTTGGGAACGATGAAATCGACGTTCGCCCCCATCGCCCGCAATCCGCGCACGCCCACCGCGCAGGCCGTCGCGCCGTCGGCGTCGTAGTCGGCCACGATAACGATCTTCTCGTGCGCCGCGATGGCGCGCACCAGGCGCATCGCCGCAGCGTCGATGCCTTTCAGGGTTGTGTGAGAGGGGAGCGCGGCAAATCCATGGTCCAGTTCGGCCAGGGACGTAATGCCACGCGCGGCATAGATGCGCGCCAGCACGTCCGACATTCCCGCGGCAACGAGGGCTTCCGCGGCGGCGGGCACGTTGCGGCGGACAATCTCGACACTCACGCGTCGTCGCCTTCCGGGGCGGGCGGAACAAAGGGACGCGGCGCGAGAAGGGCCCGCGTCTGCGCCGAGATGCGTCGACTCCACGCCGGTCGTTCCGCGTGCCACGAGGCGGCCACGCCCAAGCCATCGGCAAGCAGCGTCAGCCCATCGAGTGCGCCGTGTTCGAGAGCCCGAACGGCCGGCGCCAGCCAGTCGCGATCCAGGTCGCCTACGTTCATCCGGGCCGCGGGTGACAGGACCACGATAGCGCTCACTTCAGTCTGCAGCGCCGAGAAGTCCAATGGCGGTTCGCTGACGAAGATTCCATTTCGTTCCGCGAGTCCGCGGGCAACGTCGCCCGCCGGTCCCTTGGTTGCAAACGTGCGCGCGCCTTGCGTGGGTGCGATATCGGTCAGGCGGCCCCCTCCGGAAATCCAGATGCCGGTCACCGGGACGCGTCCGTGCGCCGCTCGTACCGCATTCGCAGGGTGTTCGTGCAGCAGCATCTGCATTTCGCTCAGCCAGCGTCGCCATTGGGGTCCATCGTTGCCGGTGGGAAGGTGAGGATAGATGGCGCCGCGCACGGCGGGTAGCGGCGTCGTGCGAAAGTCGGGCGCCGTTTCGCTCTCGACGAACCAAGCGTCGGGCCTCGGCGCATGAAAGGCGAGCCTGTCGCCGCTGAAGTGCGCGTTGAGCGTCGCGAGCAGCGCCGCCGTGTCGACGGCATCGAGATCGTCGATGTGCGCGGAGAGCACGACATCGTTGCGACCGGCGACCAATGAGACCGGATCGGCGCGCAGAACGTATTTGGCTCCAGGATCGTACCCCGCGCCAAGCGCAGCCAGAGCGGCGGTCGCTGAGCGTGCGGGGGTCACCAGGAAGTCGTCGAGCGCGCCCTGCCGCACAACCGGCGCATTGGAAAATTGTGCCAGCCGGGCGAGCGACGACAACGAAGCCAACGCGCCGCGGTCGTGAGCGAGCAGATCGGGAACGGCAAGGACTAGGCGCATGGCGGGCGGGCGGTTCGCGTCGCCAAGCGCTGCGCGGGAACCTTGGCGGCTCTGCAAAGTCTAGCATGCGATAATCGCGGCCCATTTGCTTGCGCCTCGTTCCTGGCGCGATGAGCGCTGCAATTCATTTGGCGCACGCCGGCTCGAAACCAAAGTACAGATTCCGTGTCCCCCTACGAACTCGCCGTTGGCCTTCGCTACACGCGCGCCCGCAAGGGCTCCGGGCGCAACACGTTCATTTCCTTCATATCGCTCATGTCGATGGCAGGCATTGCGCTGGGCGTTGCGGCGCTGATCGTCGTGCTGTCGGTGATGAATGGTTTTCAGCAGGAGCTGCGCAACCGGATCCTGTCGGTGGCGTCCCACATTGAAGTGCAGGGCACGCCACAGTTAGCCGACTGGCCGGGCGTTGCCGCCATTGCCAAGCAGAATCCGCGCGTCGTGGGTGCGGCGCCCTACGTCCTCGGGCAGGCGATGTTGGTGGCCAACGAAGCCAATCGCGGTGCCATCGTGCGCGGCATCGATCCGGCACTGGAGGATTCGGTCGCGGATATCGGTCGCCACATGCGGCGCGGTGCGCTGACCGACCTCACGCCCGGATCGTTCGGCATCGTTCTGGGCGGCGAACTCGCTCGGGCGTTGGGCGTCCTGCCCGGCGATTCGGTGGTCGTGATCACGCCGCAGGGGACGATCACGCCGGCCGGCACGCTGCCGCGCGTGAAAAGTTTCAAGGTCGTGGGCACGTTCGAGGTTGGCATGTACGAGTTCGATAGCGGGCTGGCGCTCGTCAACCTCGAGGACGCGAAAAAGTTGTACCGGTTGGAAGGCGTTACCGGCGTGCGCCTCAAGCTTGACGACCTGTATGCCGCGCCGATGGTCGCGCGTGAACTGTGGCAGAGGATGCCGGTGTCGGTCGATGTGCGCGACTGGACGCGCAGTCACGCCAATTTTTTCCGCGCGGTGCAGATCGAAAAACGCGTAATGTTCATCATCCTCACGTTGATCGTCGCCGTGGCCGCATTCAATATCGTTTCCGCTCAGGTGATGGTCGTGACCGACAAGCAGGCCGACATTGCCATACTGCGCACGCTGGGCGCGGCGCCGCTTTCGATCATGGCGATCTTTATCGTGCAGGGTGCGCTGATCGGGATCATCGGCACCGCGATCGGCGTCATCGGAGGCATCCTCCTGGCGCTGAACGTCGGAACGGTCGTGCCATTGCTCGAGCGACTTTTCAACACCCAGTTCCTGGACAAGTCGATCTATTACATCAGCGATCTGCCGTCGGACCTGCAGCGCGGCGACGTGGTCACCATTGCCTCCATTGCGCTTGGACTGGCGCTGATTGCGACGATCTACCCCGCGTGGAAGGCGGCGCGGGTCAATCCGGCAGACGCGCTGCGGTATGAGTAGCCCTCCGCCGATGAGCACGCCGATGAGCACTCAGTTGGACACCCAGTTGAGCAAACTGAGCGGTAAGCCGGTGTTGGCGTGCCGCGGACTTGCCAAGACCTACACCAGCGGACCGGCGGACGTCGCCGTGCTGACGGGCGTCGACCTGACGGTCATGCCCGGTGAGCGCCTGGCCATCGTCGGCGTCTCCGGGTCGGGCAAGAGCACGTTGCTGCATCTGCTGGGCGGACTCGACGCGCCCACCGCGGGCGAAGTCACAGTGGATGGGATTGCCTTTGCGTCGCTTTCCGAAGCTGAACGCGGACAGGTGCGCAATCGCGCGCTGGGATTCATGTACCAATTTCATCATCTGCTGCCGGAGTTCAACGCGGTCGAGAACACGGCGATGCCGTTGTTGATTCGACGCATGTCGCCGACCGACGCCAACGCGACGGCTGCGTCGATGCTCGAGCGCGTCGGGCTCGGACATCGCTTGAATCATCGTCCAGGCGAACTCTCCGGCGGCGAGCGGCAGCGCGTCGCGCTCGCGCGCGCGCTGGTCACCAGCCCTCGGTGCGTTCTGGCAGACGAGCCTACCGGCAATCTCGATCGAAGGACGGCCGGCGAGGTGTTCGACCTCATGCTCGAATTGAATGCGGTCGTTGGCACTGCCATCGTCATCGTCACGCATGACCCGGAGTTGGCCGCGCGCACCGATCGCACGCTGCATCTGGTCGACGGGACGCTGCACCCGGCATGACGTGGTGCAAGCCCGAGGGAGACCGCTGAAATGACAGCCAGTACGCTGTCGGCCATTCTCGAGCAGGTCAATTCGGCCATGCTGGTCGCTGATGTTGCGCGGGCAACGGCGCTGGCCCGGGACGCGCTGGCCGCCGGCGCCGTGCATCCCGACCTTCTCAACTTGCGCGCCTTCTGGTTCGAGAGCGAGGGGCGCTATGCCGAGGCCTTTGCCGACCTGCAGCGCGCCAGCATGCTCGCGCCGGACAGCATTGCCATACGTTACGCGCTTGGGTTGGCCCACGCGAAGGCGGAGCGCCATCGCGAAGCGATCACCTGTTTCGATGCCGTGATCGCGCGCGATCCGAATTTCGGACCCGCCCATTTCAACAAGGGCTGGGCCAGCGAAGCGTTGGGCGACCTTCACGCCGCGAGCGATTGCTATGCCCGGGCACACGATCTGACGCCGGCCAATGCCGAGCCGCTCGCTGGCATGGCGGCGCTTGCGGTCCGGGCTGGAGATTGGGCTATGGCCCGAGCGCATGCCGAACGCGCACTCGCGCTCGATCCCACGCATCCGATCGCAATCACGGCGCTCGCGGCCGCGGAGCGTGCCCACGGCGCATCTGGGGAGGCGGAGTCCCGTTTGCAGGCATTGCTTGCACGCTCGGACCTTGACGCGGCCCAGCGGTCCTATGCGGAGGGGCTCTTGGGCGACATGCTCGACGCGCAGGGACGCATCGGCGAGGCGTTCGCGATGTACCAGGCCGGAAATGACGCGCTGAGGCGGTTCCATGCGCCCCAGTTCGAAGGACCGGGCATCGAGACCATGCCGAAGTATCTGCGGTGGCTCAATGAATTGTTCGAAGATGCGGATCGCGCCGATTGGGCTGCCGCAACATTCGGATCGATGCCGGACGCGGGGCTACCCGTGAAGCACGTGTTCATGGTCGGATTCCCGCGTTCGGGGACCACGTTGCTGGAACAGGTGCTCGACAGCCATTCCGCGGTCGTGACGTCCGGAGAACGGGAGACGCTGGACGAGAGCGCCCGCGAATTGTTCGGCAAGCCGGATGATGTCCGGCGCCTGGCGCGCTTAAGTGGGGCGGGATTGCGGCGACACCGCAGAATCTACTGGGAGCGTGTGCGCGGACATGGCATCGACGTCGCCGGTCGCGTGTTCATCGACAAACAGCCCTGGCACACGCTCAAGCTTCCCCTCATCGTCAAACTCTTTCCTGGCGCAAAGATCGTGTTCAGTGTCCGGGACCCACGCGACGTCGTACTGAGCTGCTTTCGTCGCCGCTTCCTGATGAGTGCGCCGAGTTTCCAGTTATTGACGCTCGTGGGAGCGGCCCGGCTCTACGATGCGACGATGCGCCTGGCCGAACTCTACCGCGCCAAGTTGCCGCTTGATCTTTTGCAGTTGCGGCACGAAGACCTGGTCTCGGACTTCGAAGCTCAGGTCCGGGCCGCGTGCGACTTTCTCGGGCTGGCCTGGCAGGATTCCATGCGCGACTTCGCTGCCCGCGCCAGGACGCAGGCGATCACCACGCCAAGTTCGGTGCAGGTCACCCGCGGTCTCAACCGCGAGGGTATCGGCCACTGGCGGCGCTATCGCGATCAGATGCAGCCCGTTCTTCCCATACTGCAGCCATGGGTCGAACGATTTGGTTACCCGCAGGACTGAAGACCCGCCGGTACCGTCGCCATTCCGGTCGTCACGCCGCCAAAACGCATCTAGTAATCGATCGGAATCGGGTCGAGCGAGCGCCATAGGTACCAGGTGGCGACGCTGCGCCACGGTGACCACATCGCGGCGAATTCACGTAGCTCGCCGATCGGCAGCCGCGTTCCGCCGCAGTAATGCAGCGCAATGGCGTTCTGCAAACCGATATCGGCAACCGGCAGGACATTCGGACGCAATTCGTGGAACATCAGGAACATTTCCGCGGTCCAGCGCCCGATGCCGTGGACATCCGTGAGTCGCTCGATCAGCTCCTCGTCATCCAGTGTGCGCCATTCGCGCGGGTCGAGTGCGCCCGAAACGAAGTGCCGCGCGAGGTCGCGAATGTAGAGCGCCTTGTTCTCCGATAATCCGACCCGACGCAGCGTGGTCATGCGCGTGCGGCCCACCCGTCCCGGATCGAGAAAAATCGGGTTGCCGCTACCGTTTGTCGCAACGACCATCCGGTCCCAGATCGTTTGCGCGGCCTTCACGGAAATTTGCTGGCCGACGATCGCGCGCGCCAGCGTCGTGAAGGGGTCCCCACGACGCACCACGTGGATGCCCGGAAATTCGGCAATGAGCCGCGCCATCACGGGATCCTGCCGTGCCAATGCGCGGGTCGCCTCGTCCCAGTACAAAGGCTTCGGCTGCGAATGCGGTACGTTCAGCGGCATGGCGTGGGACCTGCCGGGAATGGTACATTGGCGAGCGTTTTTTGCGGGGGATGGGATGTACCCAAAGTTGTTTCCCGAGTTATTCCTTATGACACGTGGATTGAAGCGTGGGGCTGGCCGACGCCAACTCTTTGCGAACCTTCTGCATGTCGTGTCGGGTTTCGCATGTATCGCGATCGCGGCAACCTCCTTTGCCGCGGCGGACCCGAACAAGGTCGTGCGCATCGCGTTTCCAACGGCAGAAACCGGCTTCGATCCGGTCAAAGTCTTCGACCTGTACTCAGCCACGGTCAACGAAGCAATCTTCGACCGGCTGCTGACCTACGAATACCTGACCCGGCCCTCCAAGCTTGCCCCCATGGTCTCCGAATCCATGCCGGAGGTGAGCGACGAGGGCCGCACCTACGTCTTCCACCTGAAAAAGGGCATCTATTTCACGCCCGACCCCGCATTCCGCGGCGTCAAGCGCGAACTGGTGGCGCAGGACTTCGTGTACTCGATCATGCGCTTCGCCGATCCGGCCAACCGCTCCCAGTACGCTTTCCTGATCGAGGGCAAGATCAAGGGTCTCGATGCGTTGGCGGCCGCGGCAAAGAAAAGTGGCAAGTTCGACTACGACGCCAGGCTCTCCGATCTCACCGCCGTCGACCGCTACACGCTTAAGGTACAACTCTCGGCGCGCGACTATAACTTTCCGTTCGTCGTGGCCCACACCGCGTTTGGGGCGGTCGCGCGGGAAGTGATCGAGGCCTACGCCAGCGACACCATGGCCCATCCGGTCGGCACCGGTCCCTACCAGCTGAAGGAGTGGAAGCGCGGCACCAAGATCACCCTCGACGCCAACCCCGGGTTCCCCAGCTTCACATGGGATTCCAAGCCCACGCCGGGAAGTGTTTGGGACGAGGAAGTGGTTGCCAAGATGAAGGGTCGCACAATGCCCGCGATCGGCCGGGTGGAAATCAGCATCATCGACGAGGACCAGTCGCGCTGGCTCGCCTTCAACCAGAA
>JBDTPJ010000117.1:0-10359 GCA_039932755.1 Betaproteobacteria bacterium | reverse complement strand
GGTGGAGACCGATGCCGGGCTGATCGGCTACGCCGAGTGCTGCCCGCTGGGATCAGCCTACCTGCCAGCCTATGCGCGCGGCGTGCGCGCCGGCCTGCAGGAAATCTGCCCGAAGCTGATCGGGCTGGATCCGACGGATCTGGGTTCCGTCAATCGTGCCATGGACGCCGCGCTGCGGGGCCACCTCTACGTCAAGGCGCCGATCGACATTGCGTGCTGGGACATCCTGGGCAAGGTCGCCGGGTTGCCGGTCTACAAGTTGCTGGGCGGCGCGGCGCAGGAAAGGGTCGCTCTCTATCGCGCCATTTCCCAGGAATCGCCCGAAAAGATGGCGCAGAAGATCAGCGGCTATCACGTTGAAGGTTATCGCAAATTCCAACTGAAGGTGGGCGATAGCGCGGATGCCGACATCGAACGCATTCGAGCGACGCGTGCCGTATTGAAACCCGGCGATATCCTGGTGGCTGACGCCAACACCGGGTGGACCAAGCACGAGGCGGCGCGCGTGGTGGCCGCCGTCGCCGATGTCGACGTGTACATCGAGCAGCCTTGCGCGACGTACGAGGAGTGTCTGTCGATCCGGCGTCGCACAGTCCGCCCTTTCATCCTCGACGAAGTGATCTTCGACCCAGGCGTGCTCGTGCGAGCAATTTCCGAAGACGCGATGGACTTGATCAATCTCAAGATATCGAAGGTCGGCGGCCTGACCAAGGCGCGGCTGATGCGCGACCTTTGCGTGGCTTCCGGTATACCCATGACCATCGAGGACACCTGGGGTGGCGACATCGTGACCGCCACGATTGCGCATCTGGCGCGGTCCACGCCCGAGGAGTTCTGCTTCTCGGCCACCGACTTCAACAGCTATGGAACCGTCACGATCGCCGATGGCGCGCCGGTGCGCGTCGATGGTTTCATGACGGCCTCCGATGAGCCCGGGCTTGGCGTCGTACCGCGCTTTGAGGTTCTCGGCGATCCGGTCATGGTGATCCGCGATTAGAATGCAATCCACATACAGGAGGATTGGAAAATGACCTCATCCGTTTTCAAGGGCACCATGCCGGCACTGATGACGCCCTGCATGGCCAACCGGTCTCCGGATTTCGATGCGTTGGTGCGCAAGGGAAGCGAGTTGATCTCGGCAGGCATGTCGGCCGTCATTTACTGCGGTTCGATGGGAGACTGGCCCCTGCTGACCGACGAGCAACGCATGGAGGGCGTCGCGCGCCTGGTGAATGCGAAGATTCCCGTCATCGTCGGCACGGGTGCCCAGAACCCGGCGCGGGCCGCTGCCTTTGCGGCGCACGCGAAGTCCGTTGGTGCGAGTGGCCTCATGATCATCCCCCGCGTGTTGTCGCGCGGCTCATCGGTCGCCGCGCAGCGTGCGCATTTTGCCGGCATCCTCGAAGCCGCCCTCGACCTTCCCGCGGTCATCTACAACAGTCCCTACTATGGCTTTGAAACCAAGGCGGACCTGTTCTTCGACCTGCGGCGCAATTATTCGAACCTGGTCGGTTTCAAGGAGTTCGGCGGTGCGCAATCCTTGAGCTATGCGGCCGAACACATCACCGGACAGTCGCCCGATATTGCCTTGATGGTGGGCGTGGACACGCAAGTCGTCCACGGCTTCGTCAATTGTGGCGCGATCGGTGCGATCACCGGCATTGGCAACGTCCTGCCAAAGGAAGTGCTGCACCTCGTTTCGCTGTGCGAGCGGGCCGCCAAGGGGGATGCCGCGGCCAGGAAGCGGGCGCATGAACTCGACGGCGCATTGGCGATACTCTCCAGCTTTGACGAAGGCGTGGACCTCGTCCTCTACTACAAGCACCTCATGGTGTTAACGGGCAATCCGGAATACGCGCTGCATTTCAACGCGTCGGATGCGCTCAGCGACAGCCAGAAGCATTTCGCGGAAACGCAATTGCGGCTGTTCCAGCACTGGTATGGCGAGTGGAAAGCAGCCAACGCCTGAAGGTGGACTTTCCTGGCGCCGGGACCGGGCTACCTGGGCGCGTTGGCGGGCGGCTCGCAGCGCTTGCTCGCGCCTAGTGCAACGAGCCGGGCAAAGCGTGGATTCGCTTGCATCGATTGATTCAACTCGTCCGCACTGGCCATCAATGCCTCGTTCGTTCGCGCGCGTAGCGGTGCCTGTTCCGCCGTAAGCTTCGCACCCAGCGCAATGAACTGTGCCTGCCATGCGGCCGCGATGGCAGCCCCCACGAAGTTCGGCGTGACGGCGCCCAGCGCGCCGACTGCGGCACCCAGGGCATAGGATTCGACAATGAAGGCGCTGACCTCCCCGGATTGCCGGGTGATCTGCGCCGAGCCGTCCCGCACGACGGCTTCCGCGCGCGCCATGCTGGTTTCCGAGATGCCAACGGCCGCCAGACCCTTCAACTCGGCGAAGATCGCCGCGCACGTCATCGCCTCGTCGCCGGGGCGCCGCGCGGATGGATCCGCGGCCGCTGCGTCAAGTCGCGTTCCCATGTTGATCATGGCTTTGCACGCCTCGACCGACATCGGTGCGCTCGGCATGCCGGCGAGCTGGTCGCACGCGGCGCTGGCTTCAGCCAAATCGTTTGCAGACAGTAGCGAGAGGTTCCTGTCGGACTGAGCAAAGGCATCCATCGGCGCGCACAACACGGTGAAGACGATTGCAATGAATGTCCGCATGAACGAGGGCCAGGCGGCGCCCGTCACTTGACCCGTACCGGCAGCTTCCACCCCGGTCGGACGAAATGGCATGTATAGCCGTTGGGGATGCGCTCCAGATAGTCCTGGTGTTCGGGCTCCGCTTCCCAGAAGGGACCTGCCGGAACCACCTCCGTCACCACTCGCCCAGGCCATAAACCCGATGCATTGACGTCGGCGATGGTGTCCTCGGCTACTCGTCGTTGCTCGTCGCTGGTCGTGTAGACGGCGGAGCGATAGCTCGTCCCCATATCGTTGCCCTGGCGATTGCGCGTCGTAGGATCGTGAACCTGGAAAAAGAACTCCAGCAGTTCGCGAAAGCTCAACCGGTCAGGGTCGAAGACGATCTCGATGGCTTCGGCGTGCTTGCCGTGGTTGCGATACGTTGCGTTCGGAACATCGCCGCCGGAGTAACCAACGCGCGTTGAAACGACGCCATCGCGCTTACGGATCAAGTCCTGCATGCCCCAGAAACAGCCTCCGGCAAGTATTGATCGTTCCTGTTTCATTTGACGTCCTCAACCTGGTCAAGGTAAGTGCCATAGCCTTGCGCTTCCATGTCGTCGCGATGCACGAAGCGCAGCGACGCGGAGTTGATGCAGTAGCGCAGCCCGCCCTGTTCCCGTGGTCCATCCTCGAAAACATGACCGAGGTGGCTGTCGCCTGCCACCGAGCGCACTTCGGTACGGATCATCCCGTGGGAAGCATCCTTCAGCTCATTGACTGCCGTGGCGGCAATGGGTCGCGTAAAGCTTGGCCAGCCGCAACCCGATTCGAACTTGGACGTCGATGCAAACAACGGCTCGCCCGACACGACGTCGACATAGATACCGGGCTCGTGGTTGTCGAGAAGCGCGCCGCTTCCGGCCGCCTCGGTACCACTCTGTTGCGTCACGCGATATTGCTCTGGCGAGAGGCGCGCAACGGCCTCGGGCGTCTTTCGATACGTAGACATCAGCATTCTCCTCGCGGGATAGCCAAAACTGCCTGCAACGACTTGAGGGCACCGGCAGCTTACTTCAAATAGGGCCTGTTTCATGTCAACGAGTTGTACTTGACAATATTGCATCTACAGGTTTTAGATGTATGGTCAAGCCCGGTTCCCTCAATGCGTCGCGCAGAACTGGCTTGATTCCCCATCGGGCCGGAATTATCGAGGTGCCAACCGGACCGCTTACTGGAAGGAATGCAGACAGATCAGGAGAAAGCCATGGCCACCACGACGAACAAGCTGGACAAGGTAATGGATGATGCGCGCGAGTTGGAGGACTTTCTGCATGCGCTGCTGCCGGCTCTTGACGCGAAGAAGCTGACGCAGGGTGACGACGTACTCCACTATGCAAAAAGACTGAAGCTCAAGATTCCGGGTGCGTTGCGCGGAGCCGCAGTTACCTGGGAGACCGATCACTCCGATCTGCCGGCCAAGTCTCGCGGTGAAACTTTGACCTTCGTGCGTCCGGGTCATGCCGACGCCGTCGGCCTCGTCATCAAGTGCGTCAAGGTTAAAAAGTGGCGATTCTGTCTCGAATGTGGCTGGCTTTGGTGCCGGATTGTAGTCACGCGCAAATTCTGAACAGGAGGGACCAAGGTCATGGCACGCCCCCTGATGCGCTGGCTCATTAATCTCAATCCGCTGAAGTGTCACGACGAGGGAGACGGGATCGGCGATGCTGAGCCCTATCTCTGGACCATCTTCTTCAAGTGCGATGGGTCGTCGCTGATGGTCTCGGACGCTGGCAAGATAGAAGGCTCCGCCGTGATTTTTTCCACACCCGGCAGTCATGGCAACCTGAACCGTGACGACGTGGACGAGGGCGACAGCGTCTTCATTCCATCCGTCCTGGGATCATTCGGCGATTCGGTAATTCCGATCCCGGTGGCGCCAGCCATTCAACCGCTGCTCGGGCAGGAGGACCTGCCTGGGTTCTTTGGCGTCGTCGTTGTACTCATGGAGGAGGACAACGTTACCGACGATGGCGCGGAAGCCGGCCACCAGGCGCTTAACGCGGCAGTTCAGGTCGCAATCGACCGCGTCTTGCAGAGCCTTGGCGCCAACCATCAAGTCATCACGCCGGAGGACATCGCCAGCGTCACGGAAGGCATCGACGACGCGGTTTCCGATGCGATCAGTGACGCGCAGGGTGTCTTCGCGAACATCTGGTCTTGGCTCAACGCCGACGACCAGATCGGCAATCAGACGTTTGTGTTCAATCAGGACCAGTTTGTCACGGCCGACCAGCCCAACCAGCGCGTGGGTACGCTTGGCTTTTCGCAGCGTTGGCGCAACCAGGGGGATTGGGAAATTTTTGGCGCCATGGCCCTCACCGAGATCTGCCTCGCAAACTCGATCGCGTCCATTCTGGCTGGCAAGGGAAGCGGATCCATTTATCGTGGAGCAAGTTCGGACAAATTCGAACCGCAGCTCGCCGCCATGCGCGCGTTTCGAAACCGATACTTTCATCGATACGATGGCCTGCAAGGCTGGTGGAACCTCGCTGCCCGCAACACAGCGCAAATGGGTTACCTCATGATGCGGGACGCTGAGATGAGGAAATCGGCTGCAGTCCTGTTGAAGGGCATCGCCGACGTCGTCGAGGACCTTGATGCCCCGTTGCCGAAAGATTTCCTCAACCACGCGCAGCGTGCGGCCAACATCGCGAGCATGTCCAACTTTCGCCGGCTCCGCCTGGACGCAAGTCAGGCAGAAGCCATCTTGCGAAAACTAAAGCGCGGAGCAACGGGACAAGACGCCTTGAAACTGCTTTCCAAGCTTTCCCCCGGGCGCTATCCGAAAAAGAAAACGCCTTCGGCTGGCTGACGAGACGCCGACCATGGGATTGAAAAGAGTGGGCGCGGATGTCGCCGGTTGTGGCTGCCAATGGCGGCTCAAGCTTCGCCGCGCGCCGGGTAATCCTTGGCAATGACAAAGTCGACTGCGGCGAGAATTTCGCGGAAATGGGGCCGCGCGAAGGGCATCGATTGCACCGACGCCCAGTACAGCGTTCGGTCGGGGCGAACCAGGAACACGCCGGGTTCGCTGAACAGCGCGGGCTCCTCGATGCCGGTCGAGGTCTTGCCACGACTGCTTGATATGTATAGCCCCCAGCTGCGTGCCGCCCCGATGGTGAGGGAGTGCCCGATTGATACGTGCTTCAGACCCCATTTGACTTGAGCTTCGCGCGCCCGCTCCTCGGTATCGCTGCTGATGGTAATTGTCTCCACGCCTCGCGCCGCCAGATCGGGCATCACCTTGTCGAGTTCGGCAACATATGTCGCGCAAATGGGGCAGTGCAGACCCCGGTAGAACACGATGAGTGAGAACCGCTGTGGCGTTGCGGCATCGATGCTCCAATTTTCGCCCGCCAACGTAGGAACGCTGAGACTGGGCACGGGCTGGCGGGGAAGTAGGCGCGACATGTTTGTCTCCTTGGGAAAGTCAAAATCGGGTCGTCAGGTTGGTAATCCAGGAGGGAGAATGGTCGACCAGAAAACTTTCGACGGATCGATCCCAGCCGGTCAGCATGAAAAGCCCGAGCACGACCATCAGCGCGCCCAAGCCAACCTTGCCGTACGAGCCGGTGCGAAGGAGGGGTCCCCGGGCGCCGGCGAACACGCGTCGCGAGACGGTCCCAATCGCCGCTAACGGCAACGCGGCGCCGATTCCGAAGAGCGCCATGACCATCGTCACCTGGCCAAGACTCTGGCCCTGGCTTGCCAGCAGCGTGGCCGCGCCGAGTGTCGGCCCGACGCATGGAGCCCACACCAGCCCCAGTAGCAGACCGACGACAAGCTGCCCGGCGAGTCCGTCGATGCGAAGACGTTGCAGCCAGCGATCACCAAGGGTGCTGAGCGAGGCGGTTGCGACGGCGAAGCGCTGCTGCAAGGCTCCGCTGAGCAGAACGATGCCGAACCCAATGAGCAGCACGGACGCGATGTGGCGGAACCATTCCGCATCCAACCCCAAAGCGAATCCAACGGTGGCGACAAACACGCCGACCACCGTGAAGGACACCGCAAGTCCGAAGGCAAGCGCCACTGCGCCGAGCGGATGCGCAGCCAAGGCCGACCCCACGACTATGGGCGCCAGCGGCAGGACGCACGGCGACAGAATGGAGAGCAGCCCGGCCAGGAATCCCAGGCCGTAGCTCCCCGGCCCTAGCGGCATCCTTGCCCTTGCCCGCGCCGGATCGTCATGTCGATGTCTTGCGCAGGGTCGCGGCGATGGAGTCCTTGCTGGTGTCCCCGACGGTCCGGGCCACCTCGGTCTTGCCGCGGTAAACGATGAATGTGCTCTGCTGGGCTACGTGCAGCGCTTGCCGCACGTCCTTCTGCGTATCGTAATTGACCTTGAGAACCGTGAAGTCCTTGAACTCGGGGGTTGTCAGCAGTGCTGACACGATTGGCGTCTGCTGCTTGCAGGTCGGGCACCAGTCGGCATAAACGTGAATCAGGACCGGCTTGCCCGCCGCCTGCAAAGCGTCAAATGTCTTCTGATCGAACGGCTTGGTGTCGGCCGCGTGCGCAACAGTCAACGCAACGAGGGAAGAGACGGCCAGGAGTGTGCGAATCAGGGATTTCATCATTAGGCTCCGAAGGGGGATCAGAAAATCATTTTGAACGGCATTGGCGGCAACGGTTTCCGCAGGCGACGGCGACGCTTGGCCGGCGAGCAAGTTATCGTGAGTCGTGCCGTGACGACGCCACCTTACGGGGCGCCGACGCGTTTCGCGGCGAACCAGCGCTGCAGCAGGTGATCGACCGAGAGCTTCCCAGGCCCGCGGCACAGCAGCACCAGCAGCATCGCCGCCCACTGGATGTGAGTGGGCCACGCCTGCGGGTAGACGAAAACCTCGATGACTGCTGTCATGCCGAGCAGCACCAGGGCGGTGGGACGGGTCAACAGTCCCAGAACCAGGAGCACTGGTGTGGTCAACTCGATGCTCACGGCCAGGTACGCCGCCAACTCGGGCGGGATGAGGGGGAGCTTGTATTCCTCGGCGAACAGCATGAGCGCCGTATCCCAGTTGGCGAGCTTGGTCATCGCCGAGTTCCAGAAGATCGTGGCCACTGCCAGGCGCAACGGAATGGCAAGCGCCGAGTACGGCACGGCGTCGAGCCAATCCAAAGTCCGGCCGATGAAGGAGGTGGAACGTGCAGTGGAAGGCGAGGGGCTAGCGGACGAAGTCATGCGGCAATCTCCGATGGCAATGTATCGATATTGGGCTTCTCAATGGTGTAGCCGACGAAACGGCCCGAGGCGATATGGTCGGCGAGCACGGTCGCGGCCCGCGTCGCACTCACGTCGGGGAGTGCCGCAGCCAGCGGTTGACCGGCAAACAGGGCATGTGAGAAGTGCCAGGCAGCATCGTCAATGCGCGTCACTTCGACGCCGCTCGCCCGGCGCTGGACCAACAACCAGACCGGCGCGGCCGCGAGGTCGATGGCGGCAAGCGCCTCGTCATCTTGTGCCAGCACGGCACGCCAAATGGCGTCGACCGGATAGTTCCCACTCAAGAGCGTAATCGACGGATGCACGACGAATCGCACGCTGTCGTGGTCTACCGAATCGAGGCCGGCGAGCTGCTGCGCGTCCAACGGCACCGCGTCGGGCGCGTGCAGCGCCCGATTCACCGCCCATTCGAGTTGCGCAACGTCGGCAAGGTAGGGAAGTGAGGCTGCTGGAGGAAAGGCGGCCAGAAACTCGGCGAAGTCCGCACCGTACTCGTCGAGATAGGCGGCGCGTGGCGGCCGCTCGTGCACGAAGATCTCGGCGGCACCATCGAAGAACTCTGACCCGACCAACCGATTCACGGCCGGATAGGACAGTCGCAGTACGTTGGCCAGATTGCAGTCGAACGTGTTGCGATAGATCGCGAGACGCTGCTCGCAGGCGAGTCCATCGGCAACCATATAGGGCATGATCGCACCGTCCTCGCGCTCGACCAGGCTACGCCGGATGGCATGCTGCACTTCACGCAGCGATGGCATGCGCCTCGCCCGCTTGGAATCGTTCAAGGTGAGACTGGGCCTGCGCCGCCTCGTCCTGGAGTACGTCGAAAGCGGGAATATCGGTGTCCCATTCGATCAACGTCGGCACCGCCCCGAAACGCTGCAGCGCCTCCGCATAGAGCTTCCAGACCTCTGGCGCGACTCGCGAGCCGTGGTCGTCGATCCGCAACACACGCTCGCCGTCGACACGACGCTCGGCGTGACCGGCCAAATGAATTTCGCCGATGGCTTCGATGGGCAACGCGTCGAGATAGGCCGAGGCGTCCCAGTCGTGATTGCAGGCGCTGACGTAGATGTTGTTGACATCGCACAGGATGCCGCATCCGGTGCGCGCGGCAACGGCGGCCAGGAACTCCCACTCCGGAATCGACGAATGCTGAAAGCGCAGATACGACGACGGGTTCTCGACCAGGATCTTTCGCTTCAGATGGGTTTGCGTGCTGTCTACATTCCGACACACGACGTCGAGAGCTTCTTCGGTCATCGGTAGCGGCAACAGATCTGCGAGGTACGTGCCGTCGACGACGTTCCACGCCAAGTGTTCCGAGACGAGCCCTGGCTCGAAGCGCTGGACGACGAGCCGGATGCGTTCCAGATGGGCGTCATCCAACCCCTCGGCACTGCCAAGTGAAAGCCCGACGCCGTGCAGGGAAACGGGATAGTCGCACCGAATGGCGTCGAGATAAGCAGCGGGCTTGCCGCCCCCCATGTAATTCTCGGTATGGACCTCAAACCACGCCACCAGAGGTCGGGTCTCGGCGACCAGCTGATGATGCGGAAAGCGCAAACCGATCCCCGCAGCAGCGGGAATCGGGCCGCATTGGACCCGCGACAAGGCAGGTGCGGTCGGGAGAGAACCCAGCACGATTAGCTCGCGGTGGTCTTCCCACCTTGAATCTTGGCGCAGTCGCCGGCCGGGAG
Organism: Betaproteobacteria bacterium; assembly: GCA_039932755.1. GTDB lineage: Bacteria > Pseudomonadota > Gammaproteobacteria > Burkholderiales > Casimicrobiaceae > VBCG01. The sequence goes on along the minus strand of JBDTPJ010000117.1, from coordinate 741 downwards.
CATGACGAAAGACTTCGTGTCACGCGGCTGCGTGGCCTGGCCCGCGCAGGAATGGGCACCTTCGGCGCAATCGTTCTTGGCCGACGCGTTGATACCGTAGCACTTTTCCAGCTTGTTGGCCTGCATGCGCATCATGTTGTCCTTGACGACTTGCGGCGGGTTGGCCATGCCTTGGGCTTGGGCAGTTACAACAGGCGCGGCCAGGACGATTCCCAGTGCGGCGGACAAGGCGGAAGCAGCGAAGATGCGACGATTCATGATGGGACCTCTCGGGGTTAAGGTCTCTTTGTGAGACCGACAGGTAGAGGTTCGCCGCGGGCCGGCAAAAGGTTACTCGTCAACGGAAAGATATTGTCTTCGCCGTCGCGCACGAAGCGTGTATCGTAAATTGAGGAAGCAGAAACACCGAATCGGTCGGACACACCAATGCAGATCAACTCAGGAACCGCCGTCAATCAGCCATGACTTCGGGGCGCCAAAATCATCCCCGTCCACTTACGCTGGTCTCGGGAACCTCCGCGGTCCGGCAATCGGACGCGCCAGCGCCGGGCGAGGACACCGGCAAGTCCCGTGCGCGCGGTGTGGACTGGTCGATCCTCATGGCCCACGCTCAGGCGGGGGACCAGGCCGCGTACGGGCGCCTCCTCGAAGAAATTGCTCCGTACGTGCGCTCATTGGCGGCAAGATGCCACCGCGATTTGAGCGACATCGAAGACTCGGTGCAGGACGTGCTGTTGACGG
>JBDTPJ010000116.1:0-10586 GCA_039932755.1 Betaproteobacteria bacterium | reverse complement strand
GCCTCGCGTTGAACGAAGTGCATCGCGAAGCCCGCGCCATCGAGTTCTACAACGTGCTGTCGACGTTCGACTTCATGAGCTCGACGCCCACCCTGTTCAACTCCGGCACCCACCGCTCGCAACTCTCGTCGTGCTACCTGACCACGGTGGCGGACGATTTGGACGGCATCTACGAAGCGATCAAGGAAAATGCGCTTCTATCGAAGTTCGCCGGCGGCCTGGGCAATGACTGGACCAACGTGCGCGCCATGGGCTCGCACATCAAGGGCACCAACGGCAAGTCGCAAGGCGTGGTGCCGTTCCTCAAGGTCGTGAACGACACCGCGGTCGCAGTGAACCAGGGTGGCAAGCGCAAGGGCGCGGTATGCACGTACCTGGAGACGTGGCACCTCGACATTGAGGAATTCCTTGAGCTGCGCAAGAACACGGGCGACGATCGCCGCCGCACGCACGACATGAACACCGCCAACTGGATTCCGGATCTCTTCATGAAGCGGGTGATGGAAGGCGGCGACTGGACGCTCTTCTCGCCGTCGGACACGCCCGACCTGCACGACAAGTGGGGCCACGCGTTCGAGGAAACGTACAAGCGCTACGAGGACAAGGTCGCGCGCGGCGAATTGAAGCTGCACAAGAAAGTTCCGGCCGTTAACCTGTGGCGCAAGATGCTCTCGATGCTCTTCGAGACGGGCCATCCGTGGATCACGTTCAAGGATGCCTGCAACGTGCGCTCGCCGCAGTCGCACGTGGGCGCCGTGCACAGCTCCAACCTGTGCACCGAGATCACGCTCAACACCAGCGAGACCGAGATCGCCGTGTGCAACCTGGGCTCGGTGAACATGCTCGCGCACATGGTCAAGAATTCGGATGGAAAAAACGGTGGTTGGGCGCTCGACCAGGAAAAGTTGAAGCGCACGATCACCACCGCGATGCGCATGCTCGACAACGTCATCGACATCAACTACTACGCGGTGGCCAAGGCGCGCAATTCCAACCTGAAGCATCGTCCAGTGGGCTTGGGCATCATGGGCTTCCAGGATTGCCTGCACTTGACCCGCACGCCGTATGCGTCGCCGGCCGCCATCGAATTTGCCGACCGCTCGATGGAAGCCGTCTGCTACCACGCGTACTGGGCGTCCACCGAATTGGCTGAAGAACGCGGCCGCTACTCGTCCTATCCGGGCAGCCTGTGGGACCGGGGCATCCTGCCGCAGGATTCGCTCAAGCTCCTGAAGGAAGAGCGTGGCGGCTACGTCGAAGTCGACGATTCCTCCGGCATGGACTGGAGCCCGTTGCGCTCACGCATCAAGGAACACGGCATGCGCAACTCGAATTGCGTGGCCATCGCGCCGACGGCCACCATCTCCAACATCATCGGTGTCGCGGCCTCGATCGAGCCCGAATACCAGAACATCTACGTCAAGTCGAACCTGTCGGGCGAGTTCACGGTCGTCAACGAGCAGCTGGTGCGCGACCTGAAGGAGATCAACCTCTGGGACGAAGTGATGGTCGCCGACTTGAAGTACTTCGACGGCTCGCTGGCCAAGATCGACCGCGTGCCCGCCGAAATGCGCGAGCTCTATGCCACGGCCTTCGAGGTCGACACCAAGTGGATCATCGAAGCCGGCGCGCGGCGCCAGAAGTGGATCGACCAGGCGCAGAGCCTGAACATCTACATGGCAGGTGCGTCGGGTAAGAAGCTCGATGAAACGTACAAGCTCGCGTGGGTGCGTGGCCTCAAGACCACGTACTACCTACGCACGCTGTCGGCGTCCTCCGCCGAGAAGTCCACGGGCAAAGGCGGCGAATTGAACTCGGTGGCATTGACCGGCACGCAGGCGGTCGCATCCGCTGGTTCACTGGGCTCGACCAAGACCACCGTCCAGGACGACACCAACGCGAAGATGTGCCTGATCACGGACCCGACGTGCGAAGCGTGTCAATGATGTAATTTTTGGGGGGCGCCACGATGACGACGGACTCGGAAATCAATTGGCCCAGGCAGGCGGCGGTCGATCTCATCGCCCTGCCGAGCCGCGACGTCTCGGACAATCGACCGTCGATCAAGTTCGGCGAGTGGGAGTTCAGCGCGCCGCGCCTGATGTTCAAGGGGCCGCTGCCGGCCAAGGCCGGACTCTTTGCGATTCACGTACGGGTGCGAAGCTGGTTCTCGCGGCAATACGAGCCCATCCACTTTGGCGAAAGCTCTAATCTCTATCGAAAATTGGCGGTCGATAGCGGCGATGAATTCGTGCGCTGGCTGATGCATCCACAAGCGGTGTACGGCCTGTTCGTGTCGATCTGCCCCACCGCGGGCATGCACAAGCCGGCGCGCGAGTTTGCGACCAGGCGCTTGCTGGCGCGGTACCTGCCCGATTTGACACAGTCAGCCGAGGCACTGATGGCGGAACTGGACGATCCACTCGCCGGCGATTGGCGCAAAGGAAAGGGGTAACACACGGAATTCGGTGACCGGAACGCGCGACAGCAGCGGCGGCAGCACAAGCGCCGCGCGGTGCCCCGGGATAGGCAAGACCCCGCGACTTCCCAGACAGGACGCGCCTGCGATGGCGCGATAGACGTGAGGGCTAGCGGTGCCGAAGGGGCCGACGAACGAGTCGGCCGAAGCAGTACGTTGATCTGGGAGGCGCGCGAATCCATCCGCGCGCCCCATTTTCCAGAGGCCGGCCATGGCTGGCGTGCACGCAAGCTGCTTCTTCCGTCCACATCGCGAAAGAGAGGTACCAGTTGGCCCGATATGAGTTCGCACCCCGGCATGTGATTGAGGCGCGTTATCTCGGTGATTACAAGGTCTGGCTGGAATTCAATGATGGACGCAAGGGCGTGGTCGATCTCGCGGACGAACTCTACGGCGACGAGCACACGCCGCTGCGCGATCGGGACACGTTTTCGCGCTTCTATCTTGATTATGGATTGGCGTCGATTGCATGGCTAGAAGGCACGGATTTCGCGCCCGAATTCCTGTACGACCGATTGAAGGCAATGAATTAGCGCCGCAGCAGCTGAATTCGCACGGTTCGACCCAATAAAAGAAGAGTTTCGGGAGAAGCAACATGCTGAGTTTTGACGACGATTTCGCGGCCACACCAACGGCACCCCCGCTCGCGCCGCGTACGCCGGAAACCATCCGCGCCCAGGTTACCGGGGGCATCCTCTCGCGCGAGCCGGTACACGACTTGGATGCCGAGAACCAGGCCTCGCCGGAAGAGCACCTGCGCGTCCGCCTGGAAGACAAGCGCGTGATCAACGGCTCGGCCGACGTCAACCAGCTCGTCCCCTTCAAGTACCGCTGGGCCTGGGACAAGTACCTTGCCGGCTGCGCCAATCACTGGATGCCGCAAGAAATTAACATGCAGCGCGACATCGAGCTGTGGAAGAACCCCAACGGCCTGACCGACGACGAGCGCCTGATCATCAAGCGCAATTTAGGCTTCTTTGTCACCGCCGACTCGCTGGCCGCCAACAACATTGTGCTCGGCACCTATCGCCACATCACGGCGCCCGAGTGCCGCCAGTACCTGCTGCGCCAAGCCTTCGAGGAGGCCATCCACACGCACGCCTACCAGTACATCACGGAGAGCCTTGGGCTCAACGAAGCCGAGATTTTCAACGCCTACCACGAGATCAAGTCGATCAAGGACAAGGACGACTTCCTGATTCCCTTCATCAACGTGCTGACCGATCCGATGTTCAAGACCGGAACGCCCGAAACCGATCAACAGTTGCTGAAGAGCCTGATCGTGTTCAGCTGCATTATGGAAGGACTCTTCTTCTACGTCGGCTTTACCCAGATCCTGGCGATGGGCCGGCAGAACAAGATGACGGGCGCGTCCGAGCAGTATCAGTACATCCTGCGCGACGAGTCGATGCACTGCTCGTTTGGGATCGACTTGGTCAACACCATCAAGATGGAAAACCCGCACCTGTGGACCAATGAGTTCAAGGTCGAGATCGCCGAACTCATGAAGCAAGGCGTGGAGCTCGAATACAAGTACGCCGAGGACACCATGCCGCGCGGCGTGCTGGGCCTGAACGCACCGATGTTCAAGGAATATCTGCGCTTCATCGCCAATCGGCGGTGCCAGCAGATTGGATTGGATCCGCTATTCGATAAGGCCGACAACCCATTCCCGTGGATGGCCGAAATGATCGATCTCAAGAAGGAAAAGAACTTTTTCGAGACGCGGGTGATCGAGTATCAGACGGGTGGCGCGTTGAGTTGGGATTAGAATTCACTTTGTGCGATCTCGTTGGACGATCACTGCGGCACGCACATCCCCACGCCGATGCCGGCACCTTCGGCCACCCAGCCCTGATTCAACATGTGTTGCTGTTCGCCGAGGCTGGTGACGAACCGATGGTTCGGTGCGCCGCCCATGCCATTGTTATAGAGGCGAAAGACCGGGAGGGTCCCTGACGGACAGCCGCCGGCCGCGTTCGGCAGCATGGCTTTGAAGAGCTTTGCGTCTTCCAGCTTCCAATCGGGAAAATATGTGATCGTCGTTTCGCAACCCAGGCCCTTCGGCGCATAGAAATGCGAGCTCTTCGGCGTGAACGTCGAGTTGAAGAAGCGGCAGATGTCGACCGAGGAAATGGACGCGGTTGCGCCCACATAAGCGTTGAACGTCAGCCCGGTGCGCGACCACGCCTGAAACGGGGGCGTATGGGAATCCAGCAAATTGATTTCCGCCGCGACCGGCGTGATGAAATAGTGATCGAAGTCGGAGTTATGGTACTCGACGACTGTCACGATCGTGTTTGTGTTCCCGTTCGTGGTCGCCGTCGTTCCGGTGCCGCTGAGACTGACCGTCTGCGGGCTGCCGACGCCGTTGCTCGTGACGGTGATCACGCTGCTGCGCAGGCCAGCGGCGCTCGGCTTGAACGTCACGCCGAATGCACAGGTGGCGCCTGCCGCCACGGTGCCGCAAGAGTTGCTCGCCACCGCAAATTCGCCGCCGGTGCCGGCCACGCTCAACACGTTGACAGTCGCGCTGCCTATGTTGCGGACGTTTACCATTTGCGCGGTGCTCGTCGCGTTGACGGTGGTGTCAGGCAGTGAGAGCGCGCTGACGAACGAGAGTTGGCCGCTTCCAGTCGGCGAGTTGCCGGTTACACCGGCGCCATTGAACGAGATGGTCAATGCACCACCGCCCGCGTACGCTATCGTGGCGATACCGCTGTCTGCCGCCGCCGCGCTCGGTGTGTACGCGACTGCGAACGAGCACGACGCGCCTGCGCCGAGCGTCGCGCCGCAGCTGTTGCCGCTCACTGGGAACGAAGCGACGTTGCTGCTGGTGAATGTGACGCCCGACGCCGCGGCGCTGCCCATATTGCGGACCGTTACCGGAGTCGCGCTGCTCGTTCGGCCAACCGTCACATTGCCGAACGCCACCAGCGGTGGCGATGCGGACAGGTTGGCCGACGCGGTCGCGGTGCCGTTGCCCGACAGCGAAATGCTGATGGTACCGCCGCCGCCAGCGATCGTGTAAATCGCATTGTCCGTCATGGCGGACGTCGGCGAATAGGTGAACGTGATCGTGCAACTCGCACCTATGGCGAGCGTGGCGCTGCTGCACGTGCCGCCCCTGGTGAACTTCGCCGGCGCGGCCGGATACGAGATGTTGGTCGCGACTGCGGTGCCGATATTGGTGACCTTGATGGTTTGCGCGGCGCTCGTCTGGCCGACCGTGACATTGCCGAAGGCAAGCGATGAAGTCGACGTGCCCATGTTGGGATTGGTGCCGCCCCCCGGTAGGCTGGCGCCGTGGAGGTTGGCCCGCAGGAAGTAATCGATCTCGGGCGTCTCGCCCCATGGCAACGGGAGTCCGTAATATCCGTAGCCTCCGGGCCCGTGCGTCAGGCCGTAGCCCCGTGCCTGCCACTGGTCTTGGCCGGCCTTGTATAGCGCAGAGTCGACCACGGGATCCGTCTCGAGCGCCTTCGAGACCACATGCAGTCCCTCCTCTGCGGTCCCGAACAACATTCGGCCGTGACCGATGCCGACCGCACTGGAGTACGAACCGAGCCCGAGCGGTTTAGTCCCCTTCACCTGGTCACTCGGTTTCACGCTGATCCAGTCGATCGCCTTGCCCGTGGCGCCGTCGATCAGGTTGGGATAGCCGTAATAGGAATTGCTCCAGGTGGTGTAAGCAATCATGCCGCGCGGACCGAAGCTGCCGTCGGAAACTGCGATCTTCATGAACCGGCTGTTGCCGTTGATGAAGTAGCCCATGCTGGATCCGACCACGGTCGGGTCGGCGATCAGCACGTCGGCACCCGTGGCGAGATTGATCTTCCGGATCGACTTGCTCTTGACGCTTGCGTAGTAGAGCCAGCCATCCAGTAAAGCCATCCCCTCCGGCTGGACAACTGGGATGGATTTCACCAGGGCCGCCGTGTCCATGTTGAACACCTTGATGGCGTTGTTCATCCGGTCGCTTACGTAGAGCTGGGTGCCCACGGCGATCACGTCCCACGGCTCATTCAGGCCGGTGATGAACTCCGTCACCTTGGGCGGCACGCCGTGCGCGGTCGCGCTGTACTCGAGCTTTACGACCCGGTTGCGGTAGGTGTCGCTGACGTACAGCGCCGGCCCGAGGACGTGCGGCTTCTCGTTGCCCTCGCTCGGGATCGGCGCCGCCTGCTCATTGATGACCAGCGTGCGCGGGTCCCAGGCCATGCCCCACGGCTGGGCGAAGCCGCGCCGCTCAGGCGGAATGCTCGACCAGTCGCCCACCAGCTCGGCCGAGGTCGGATCGTTCCAGTACGACGCCATGTCCTTGTGCCGGTAGCCTGCCAGCGTAACCACCGTGCCGTCCGGCGTCACCTTGCCGACCCGCCAGGATTCGATGAAGTAGACGTTGCCCCGTAAGGCGCCACCGGGCGCCGCACTGCCAACCTCCAGATGTGTTGGCGCAATGATCGAGCCCCGACCTCGCGGGCCATCCAGCATCGGCAGGATCGGCTTCGGCTGCTCGAAGTCGAAATAAAAATAGTTCTCGCGGTTGGCGGTCGTCCAGACGCCTTCCTTCGTCAGCGCGGGCCGTTTGAGATCGCCGGGCCGCGGCACGGCGAGAGAGGTGATGACCACATCCTTGCGCATCGGTACCGTCGACAGATCCGGGAATTCGCGTACGGGGTACGGAACCGTAACCGGCTCGAACTTCGTCGGTACCCAGGTTTGTTGATAGCGGCCACCACCCTCGAAAATCAGTTCGTGACTGGCGGTTGTCACCGGCATCCAGACGCGCGGCTGCGCAACCGCGCCCTTGAGCACGTAGACGCCGTAGCCCAGGACCGACCACGAACCGTCCAGGCCCGTAACGCTTGCCATGTACCAACCTTCGGCGATGCCGGTGATGTCGACGTCAAAGGTAACCGTCGCATCGGTAGCCGTGACCGCAGCCGTCGCGACTGCCTTGCCGTCGAGCGTAAGCGTGAGCGTGGTACCGACGCCAAACGGGATTGCGGTGCCACCGGTCGTGAAATTGCAGGTGAACACATTGACCTGCGTCTTGCCCGCGCTAAGAATGACTGCGTGTTCCATCCGGTCGTAGCGGTCCGGGTAACTCATCCAACCACGGAAGACGAGCGTTTTGCCCAAATTCGGCAGTGCGGTCGTGACCGGTATGGCACCACCGGAGGGATCTGCAGAGGGTGCCGCAATGGCGGACGGGACCCAACTGGCGATAATGAAAAGGATCGCGCCGCGAGCTGACGCGGACAGGAAATGATGCAAGGCGGTAGTGAAAAATCTCATCAGAAAGGTCCAGGAAACAAAGAGCTAACGTCGTCAATTATGCGGCCATCATACAAGCGGATCCATGACAAAAGCATTTGTATTGTATTTATTGCGCTCACCATGGCTTTTTCGCGACAATTCACCCATTCGTATCCCGTCGATGAACAAAGCAAATAGCGGGCCAAGGTTTCTGGGCGCCTCCCATGTCCATTGAGGCGGCGACGAAAGACCAGTCCGCAGAGACCCCAATCGCAGGGAATTCTCTAAACTAATCGACGTAGGCAGCGCGCGAGGCCAATGGAATGGCACCTGGAACGCAATGAATCGCAACGTGAGGGCACCGGCACCTGCGTGGTGGTTCGCCGCAATCAGCATCTTTGTCGTGGCTGCACTGGCAGTGACCACATCGTTTCCTGCCAACGCGGCCGGCCGGGCCTCTCGCGCGGCCACCGTATCGCTCGTGGAGTGTATGAAAAGGCTCAACGCGAAGGGGGGCGGATGGTGCGAGATGTCGGGCGCATCCATAGCCGAAGTCTTCCCAAAGAATATGTCCGACGAAATCCGGGGTTGGACGGGGCCCAGCTCGGTGCTTACAGCTTGGAACGGAGCCGCCTGGGATAGCACGCGGCGCAAGTGGTATTTCCATGGCGGCGGTCATTCAGACTACGGAGGCAACGAAGTCTATGAATTCGACCTGGATAGCGCCACTTTCACGCGACTCGTCGATCCCTCCCCGATCCCGCCAAAAACGGCAGAATTGCCGTGTCCGGAGCCGGCGCATGGTCCGCGCTCACAGCATACTTACGATGGATTTTTCTTTTCAAAGGCTACCGACACCATCTGGCGGCTCCCCGGCGCCACGGGGTACTGCCTCGGCGGGATGGTCACTCTCGGCGGCCAGGTTTGGGAATTCAATCCGGACCCCAGCCAAGTGCGCAATGGAATACCGCCGCTGACCTGGCGTCGAAATCCCGTCGAGATGCCGGTGCAAATGCGCAGCGGAAATTCACTTCGCTCTGCGGAGCTGCCCGACGGAACGATCGTGGTGTGGTCCAACCACTACGGAGGTACGTTCACCCCAAGTACCGGCCAATGGAAACTCATCGGATCACGCCCCGACTGGGGTGACGGCAACGCGGTTTATGACTCGGGCCGAAATGCGATTTGGGAGACAACGAGCGTATTCCTGCGTATGACACCCGCCGGCGCGCCCCAAAAGGTCTCCGACGCGGTCTTTGGTGCTACTTCCGGTGCGGGAATCGCACTTGACGATGCCGGCGATCTCTATGTCTGGTCGGGTGCAACAACCGTGGCGCGTTACAACCCCGAGACCGGCAAGTGGTATGCAGCACTCAGCCGCTTGGGACCTGATTTCCGGGCCGTGTATTCGAAATGGATCTACTTGCCGAAGGAACGGTTGTTTCTTGGCTATTCCCATCCGGGCACGGGCGTATGGGTCTACAAGCCTCCCAAGAGCGGCTGGCAGCAACTGCCATCAAGGAGTGCGCAAAGCTACATCGATGCCGCACCCGAGGGATCGAAGATCAATATTCCACCGGGTCTTTATCCGGAGGGAATCACGATCGACAAGGATCTGACCGTGGACCTCACCGGCGCTCGGTTCGAGCGTCCGGTCGGCGGCAAGGCAAATATTCTGGTAGAAAACGCGAAACGAAAGATTAAGGTTGTGATTACGGGTTACGACATGCCCGGCGCCAAGATCAACGGCAATGGTGCGGCGATCCGTACCGATTACGACTACGACCTCACGGTGCGCAATTTTCACGTGCACGACTCGAACATGGGCATTCTCACTGGCAATCGTGGTGGCCGCCTGGTGCTCGAGGACGGCCTCGTTGAGGAGGCTTGCTGCGGCGAGGACTTGAGCCACGGGGTTTACATGGGCGTGAGCGACGAGCTAATCATGCGGCGCGTCACGGTAACCAACTTGCGCCGGCTTGGTCACCTCGTGAAGAGTCGCGCGGCGCGGACCACGATTGAGGACTGCAAACTGGTGGGGGGCGAGGGCCGGTATTCGCGGGAACTTGACGCTCCCAACGGCGGAATAATCATCCTGCGCCGCAACCTGATCGAAAAGGGTCCGAATACGGACAACGCGGACTCCATCGCGGTCGGGACCGAGGCCGTGAATCCGTCGAAGCCGGGCCAATCGTTACATCCGACCAGCTTCGAATTTACACAGAACACGGTTATCTTCGATCGCAAAGGCGTGCGCCCTGAACCGGCGCACGACGCAGGGGCGAATGAATTCGGGAAATGGCGCCATATTCCTACAGGAGCACCCGTAACGATCTCCGGAAATACCTTTGTGAATATGAAATCGTGGGGTGAATTCCCGGATTTTTCCAGTGCGAACCGGATGTTCCCTACCCGCCAGGCAGCGGGCCAACGCGTCGACGACTCACAATCCACCGCAACCTCTGCCGCTTCGCCGGCACCCAGCAAGTAGCCGATCGGCGCCACCCTCTGCATGTTGACGATCGTGGAACGGTGAATCTGCTTGAAGTGATTCGGATTCTGGTTCGCCAGTAGCTCGTGCGGCAGTTGATTGGATGCAGGCTAACTGTGACAATTTGAATATCTACCATGGTCAATTTCAATATTCCGGCCGCCTCCTGCGACTGCCACATGCACGTCTACGAGGACCGCTATCCGGTCGCTCCGAGCTGGAATGTCCCGCCGCCCAGCGCCCCAGCAGCCGCGTACTTGGGTGTCCAGAAGGCGCTCGGACTCACGCGCGTTATCGTCGTCCAGCCCAACGCCTACGGCTACGACAACAGCTGCACGACGGACGCCCTCGCGA
>JBDTPJ010000115.1:0-10744 GCA_039932755.1 Betaproteobacteria bacterium | reverse complement strand
GTGAGCGCGTGCGCGTCCGGCACATTCTGTTCGCGGTCACGCCGGGCGTCGATGTAGTGGCCTTGCGTCGGCAGGCCGAGATGGCGATGCTGGATGTCCGGTGCTTCGACGGCACGGCTTCGGCCAAATTCGCGGATGTCGCCGGCAAGATGTCCAACTGCCCCAGCGGCGCTTCGGGCGGCGACCTGGGTTGGCTAGTCAGTGAGGATTGCGCGCCGGAATTCGCCCGCGAACTCTTTGGCCACACTGAGGTGGGGGTACTGCCTCGGCTGGTACATAGCCGCTTTGGTTTGCACGTGGTCGAGATATTGGCGCGCGAGCAAGGAACACAGCATCCGTTCGAAGCGGTTCGCGGCGCCGTCGAAATCGCATTGCGCCAGCAGACCTACGTCGTGGCGCTGCGGCAGTTCCTGCAATTGCTGGCGGGGGAGGGCACGCTCGAAGGCGTTGACCTCGACGCCGCCGCCACGCCGCTGGTGCAGTAGCCCGTTGCCGCGGTGCTTGCCCGATCATGAGCGACTCTCACTTTCAATTACTGCTGCACGCAGCGCGCTCGCAGCCGGAGCCGCAACGTCTCCTGTTCGTATTCACTGCTGCCGCCTTGCCAGCCGAAGCGACGGCGGAGCAGAAGTTGCGCTTCGAGGCGGGCGAGGGCGGCGAGCTCGCGCCCGTCATGGTCGTGGACAAGGATCCCCACGCGCTGACGACCTTCGAATCACTGGTCGCCGAATCGGGACACATCGGACAGGGCTGGCGCGTCGTTTTCGTCGCCGGCCTGTCGGGACGTGGAAGAACTGCGCCTTCCGACGTGCAGACCGAACACGCGTTGAATGAGATGGTCGATGCCGTGCGGCAAGGAAACCTGGGGCGATATGTCGCGTACGATGTCCATGGAGAGCCGCTCAGTTTTTCCTGAACGCGCGTGACGGCAGCCGCATTCAGGGCAAAGCCGATAGCGATCGCGCAACCAGCAAAGAAGCCTGTTCCGGATTCCACCGCCTTTGCGCTATGGAAAATGGACTTCCGGCCGTTCTACCTGTTGGCCAGCATCTTCGCGGCGTTCTCCGTTTCGTTGCGGGTGTGTCAGTGCGCGGGGTATCTGCGCGCCGCGTACTTGCGCAGCCTGGCCTGGCACGGGCACGAGATGCTTTTGCCTATGCCCTGGCGGTGATCGTTCGCTACTTCTTGGCAGGCGCGGGTGCCGGTTGCGTTGTCACCGCAGGCGCCGGAGCAGGCGGGGGCGTGTCCGAATTCCAGATGTCGCGCGTGATGTGCCACTTGCCGCCTTTCCTGCGCCAGATTTCCATGTATTTGCCGGTGTCGACCGTGGTGCCCATCTTATTGGTGATGGAGAACGTGCCCGAGTGCCAGGCGATATCGCCATTGGTGCCGACTTCATTCACGCCGCCCAGCACGAATACGACGCCGCCAGCCTGCGCGCCAGCGATCTCCTTGGCGAGGACTGGCTTGATCGCGGCATGGCCGCGGAGCAGGGGCGCCCCGGGTGGCATGACCGTAGCATCTTCCGAATAATTGGCCATGACGCCATCGACATTTCCCGCGTTGAAGGCCTTGACCCAGGCCGCGGTGCCGGCGCGTATTGTTGTGGCGGCGTCATCCGCAGCGATTGCCGGTGCGGGCGCAATGGCCGCAACTACTGACATCGCCGAAGCGAACATCACAAACGATTTCGAGAACTTCATTGGTTCCTCCCAAGGGTTACCCGCGTTCGATTGCGCGCGGGTGCGCGCGGCGATTCTCCCCGACATCGTGTCGCTGAAATTTGCACTCTACTTTGCCATGGTTTTGGATTTAATATCTCTCCATCCCGAGTTCTCGACATGTAGATTGAACCGTACCACACCAGGAAAATTGATGACTGAGCAAAGCAGGCGCGACAAGCAAACCGTAATCGCAGGTGGGGCGTGGTTTGCGCCGCCCGAGATCGATGGCGTCATGATCCACGAGGTCGGCAATATCCTGACGCGCAGCGGCATCATGGCCGAGATCTTCAGGAAAGACTGGTCCGGGTTCGACATCGGCGTTCAACAGGTGAATTGGGTGGAACTGAATGCCGGTGGCGTCACCGACTGGCACTGCCATGCGCAGCAAACCGATCGCCTGATCAGTGTCGCGGGAAACATCAAACTTGCGCTTTGGGATGGTCGACCCCATTCGAAATCCTATCGCAAGCACGAGATCATCCGGTTTGGTTCCGCCCGGCCCGTGGTGGCGGTCGTTCCCCCCGGTGTGTGGCATGGGCTCAGAAACGAAAGTGGCGGCTTTGCGGGATACATCAATGTCATCGATGTGCTCTACGTATATGAACGGCCCGACAATTTCAGGGCGCCAAGCCAGCCGGACTCCAAAGATTTTCCGGATATCCTTTGATGTCGACGGCTGCCGACTATGGATCCCGATTCCGACTGACCCTGGTTACCAATGACCCGCAGCGGGCCTCGCTGGCGGACGAGGCGGGCGTGAATTCAATAGGGGTCGACCTGGAGAAGCTCGGCAAGCTGAGTCGCCAGGAGGGCCACTGCACGCGTCTGTCGGATCATAGCGTCGATGACCTGCGCACGATCGGTGCCATTCTGCGCCGCGCCAAACTCTTTGCACGAATCAATCCCGTCCATGACGGGACTCGGCGGGAAATCGAACAGGCCATCGAGTGCGGTGCGCGCATATTGATGCTGCCATTTTTCCGGTCAGCGCGGGAGGTGGATACATTTGCGCGAATGATCGACGGCCGCGCGCGGGTGGTGGCCCTGATTGAGACGGCGTCTGCCGTCGTGCGCTTGCGCAGCATCCTCAATGTGCCCGGACTGGACGAAGTCATGGTGGGATTGAACGATATGCGCCTTGAGATGAAGGTTGCCAATCATTTCGAGGTTCTGGCGTCACCGGTGGCGGATGTCGTCGCCAGCGAGGTCCACCGCGCCGGGCTCGATTTCTCAATCGGTGGACTGGCAAGGCCCGAGGACAAGACCCTTCCGATCGATCCTGACCTGGTGATCGCCCAATACCCGCGACTTGGTGCAACCGGCGCCTGGATTTCGCGATCATTTTTCCGAGATGCGCCGCCCGGCTGGGCATTGACCGAAGCAGTCGGCGAACTTCGCGCGAGGCTTTCCCATTGGTCCGCCGTGCCGCGCGTCAGGCTAGAGGAGGCGCGCGACCTCCTGCTTGAAAGTGCCGCACGCCTGGCCGGCGCGTCGCAACCTACCGTACTTCCCGATTTGACCTAGCAATGACGACCGTTTCAACGCTTCCAGCCAAGCCGGATTCCCCGGCCCGGGTCACGGTCATCCTGTCTTCCTACAATCACTCGAAGTATCTGCGAGAGTCCATCGAAAGCGTCCTCAACCAGACCTACACACAGTTTGATCTGGTCATCTGGGATGATGCATCGACCGATGACTCGTGGCAGATCATTTCCGGATACCAGGACAGCCGGATTCGCGCCTTCCGAAATTCCGTCAACCTGCGGGATTCCTATCGCCTGGCCATGCGCACGTATAAGGATTTTCGCGAATTTGTCGCTATCCACCATTCCGACGATGCCTGGGAACCTGACAAGCTGCGAAAACAGGTCGAATTGCTCGACGCGCAATCGCAGGTGGGGGCGGTGTTTACGCGGGTCAGGGTGGTCAACGAGACCGGCGGCGACTTCGCTAACCGCTCGCATCCCTACGCCACGATATTCGAGCAGGGAAACAAGAGCAGGCACGACTGGCTGAGGCAGTTTTTCTTGCGCGGCAACTGCCTGTGCCATCCCAGCGTCCTGATGCGCAAGAGCGTCTACGACGCCCTGGGGGGTTACCGCAACGGCTTGGCGCAGCTGTCAGATCTGGATTTGTGGATCAGGATCTGCATGCGTGCCGATATCCACATCCTCGATGAAAGGCTGACGCGGTTCAGGGTCCGGGACGACGAGGCGAACATGAGCGGCAACCGCGCGGACTCCCGGATGCGACTGCGCTTCGAGACGCTCAAGGTCATGGATAGTTTCCTCGCGTTCCAGACGGCCGCGGATTTCAACAAGGTCTTTGCAAAGGAGTGGAAGGACGGCGTCTTGAGCGACCGGGAAATTCCCTACGCGCTTGCGCGAATCCTGCTTCAGTTCAAGCCCTTCGATGGTGCAAACCTGTTTGCGCTGAACCTGCTATTCAGGGAGCTGAATTCCGCAGAGTCCGCGTCACTCATGCAGGAGCGCTTTGGCTTTTCGCATGCCGACTTCATGAACTTGTCGGGGAGCCATGAGACCGGCATCGGAGTCAGCCGGGCGTTAGGAATAGGCAATCTCAACACCTATTCATTTCGCACGAACTAGGTGTAGTAGATTAACAATACGCCGCAGTATATTGATGTTCGACAATAATATTCATGACAGCGGGGCCGGTTGCGCAGCTGGGGGCACAACGGTCGATGATGGTCGAGGAACGAAATTGTTCCAATTTGTCGCATAATTGTTATTATGTCAAATTGTTCGCTCAGGCTGTCAGGGCTCCGTTTCGTCCCTCCGTAGTGTCTTCGGCGTTTGCCAGTGTCGACCCGCCCTGCCTCCATGTTTCAGCCCTGCCTCCATGTTTCAGCCATCGACCGTGCACAAAATCGACAACCATGGATGAAGCCATGACACGTGGCCGGCAAGCCACGGTCCGATCAGCGTCAGTGTTGCGCTCGCGACCAATACCGATCCGGCGATGCGCTTGCCGGATGGACGCGCGGTGAAGCGCGCCACGCGTTGCGCGCCAAAGGCGGTCGCCAGCATCGCCGGCGCAGTACCCAACCCGAAGGCAAGCATCGTCGCGGCCGCGCGCAAGCCGTCGAGCTCGAGCGTCGCGATCACCAGCACCGAGTAGACGAAGCCGCATGGCATCCAGCCCCACACCATGCCGAAGCCCAGTGCGCGCGAAAGGCTCGTCACGGGAAGCATCCGCTTGCCGATCGGTGCGAGCTTCGGCCAAATCCGCCGTCCGATGCCGAGCCCCGTATTGCGCACACCTCCGAATGCGACCAGGGCAGCGAGCAACAACGCGATTGCCGACGCCACCCGGAGACTGCGGCGCACGAGCTCGATGTCGAGTAAGCCTACGATGCCCCCAAGCGCGCTGCCGAGCAGCAAACCCGCCAGCGCATACGAAAGCATCCGGCCAAGCTGATAGCCTACGAGGAGCATTGCCCGCGATCGCCCGTCTTCGCGCTTGGCCGTGGCCATGCCGAGTGCCGCGGAGATGCCGCCGCACATGACAACGCAGTGACCACTCGCCGCGAGGCCCAGCAGCAAGGCAGCAACGGGCGTGAGAGTGCCGGTCAAGCGGACCCCTCCCCTGGCGCCCGCGCCGCCGGCTCGACGGTGCTGTCGAGCAGCGGCTGGAACGCCGGCGTCTCCATGTCGTCGAACTGGCCGTGGTCGACCGCCCAGAAAAATGCAACGCCGGCACCCACAAGTAGCAGCACCGATAGCGGAATCAGCAGAAGCAGCGCATTCATGCCGTGACCTTCACCGGCGCGGGCGTCGGCACCCGCCCCGCCACCTCCTCTGCGCGCCTTCCGATCCGCAAAGCGTTAATGACCACGACTAGCGAGCTCGCGGACATGCCGAGCGCTGCAACCCACGGCGCAATCAATCCGAACGCCGCCAGCGGTATCACGGTGAAGTTATAGGCGAGCGCGAAGCGCTGGTTCTGGCGCAGAACAACCATCGTCTCGCACGCGAGCGCTCTCGCGTCGGCGAGGGCACCCAGATGCACGCTCGCGAGGACGATGTCGCTCGCTGCTTGCGCGAGATCGGCACCTGCGCCGATCGCGACGGCGACGTCGGCGCCTGCCAGCACCGGCGCGTCATTGACGCCATCGCCGACGGCAATTACCCGCTCACCTCGTGCGCGCCGCTGAGCGAGGTCGTCGAACTTGTCGGCGGGTCGCATCCGTGCCCGCCACTGGGTGACTGCGAGTCGCGCGGCGATCGCGGCGACCCGGGGCTGCGCGTCGCCGCTGACGATGGCAATCTCGAGGCCCTGCTCCCGCAGCGCATCGATTGCGGCACGCGCGCCGGGCCGCAGTTGCTCGAGGAGATGAAAGGCGGCAATCGCGCCATCGTCGTCGGCGAGCACCACCGCATCCTCAAGTTGCGCAGCCTGCACGGCATCGGAGAGCGCAAAATCGGGGCGACCCAGGCGACAACGCCGCCCGCCGACCACACCGGTGAGTCCATTGCCGACATCGGTGCGAAATTGCGCGACCTCGGGCAGCGTCAAATGGTTCGCCGCGGCCGCAATCGCGCGCGACACCGGATGCGAACTGCCGTTGGCGAGCGCGCCGGCCTGTGCGAGCGCACCGGCGCGATCTGCGGGACGCAGCATGTCAATGCGCTCGAGTGCGAGCCGCGGTTCAGTGAGCGTCCCGGTCTTGTCGAACATGACACACGTCGCGTTGGCGAGTCCTTCGATTGCGTTGGGATGCACCACCAGCACGCCACGGCGCGCGAGTACGCCGAGCGTACGCGTCAGTGCAGCCGGCACCGCGAGCGCGAACGCGCAAGGGCACGACACCACCAGCACCGCAATGGTCGCCGTGAAGGCGCGCTGTGGATCGACAAATCCCCAGACGAGCGCGGTCGCGGCCGCCAGCAGCAGAACACCCGCGACAAATCCGGCGGCTGCACGTTCTCCGGCCTGCGCAAGGCGCGGTCGCTGCGTGGCGGCGCGATTGGTCAACGCCAAAATACCGGCGAGCACAGTATTGGCGCCGGTTCGCTCGACATGCATCGTGGCGGTACCGTCGACCACGATACTTCCCGTGATCAGAGCGTCGCCACGACGCTTGACCACCGGCCGCGACTCGCCCGACAGCAGCGCCTCGTCCACTCGGCAACTCGCGCTCTCCAGCACCCCGTCCGCGGGGACGCCGTTGCCTTCGGCGATGAACACCCGGTCGCCTGGCCGTAGCTCGAGCGCTCCGATGCGGGAAAGATGGCCGCCGCCTTCGTACCGATCGGCGAACGCGGGGGCCAGGCGCGCCAGTGCGTCGGACGAGTCGCCGGTACGGTGTCTTGCGCGCATTTCGAGGTAGCGACCGACGAGCAGAAAGAACACAAACATGCTGACCGACTCGAAATACACTTCGCCATCACGCGCGAACTCGATCGCGCTGCCCGCATAGATGAGCGCAATCGCGAGCGCGACAGGCACGTCCACGCCGACCGTACGGGTTGTCAGCGCACGCGCGGCACCCGCGAAAAATGGCCGCGCGGCATAGAACACCACCGGCGTGGCGACCATAAGCCCGAGCCATCGAAACAGGTTGCGCGTGGTCTCGTCGACGACGCCAAAATAGAGCACGCTCGCAACCATCATCGCCTGCATAGCACCGAATCCGGCAATGATGAGCCGCTTCATCGCCGCGCGCGACTCCCGCCGGCGCGAGTCGTCGATTGCATCGACGTCGAGTGGAAGCGCGCGATAGCCTATGCGTGCAAGCGCCTCGATGATCTGCGGCAAGTTCGCAAGATCCGGTCGCCAGACGATGCGCGCACGCCGTGCGTGGGCATTGACTTCAACACTGGCCACACCGGACATCGAACCGATCGCGCGTTCGATCAACCAGCAGCAGGCGGCGCATCGCACGCCTTCGACGAGGATAAGGGCTTCGCTGCGACCGTCGCCGAGTTCACGCACCAGATGTCGCGAGAGTGCCGGTCGTGCATATACTGCGGCGTTGCGAGCGACGAGGACAGGATCCGGTACGCGCGACGCAACTTCGCTACGCAGCCGGTAGTAGTCGGCAAGCCCGAGCTCGCCGATCCATTCGGCGGCCGCGCGACAGCCATTACAGCACACGGCATGGGCGACGCCGCTTAAGGTGGCATGCGGGGGATTCGCCGGAAGTGGCTCGCCGCAATGCCAGCAGGCACAGTCCCGGGTCATCGCGAAGTCTGCGTAGTGGCCGGTTGCTGCTGCTGCGGATGGTCGAGGGGCACCCGCAGCACACTGGCTCCCGTGGCGGCCAGCGGCGGATCGCCACCGTGCAGGGCAAGTACGATCGTCAGCAGGCATCCGGCGAGCGACGCGACGAAGACCAGCGCACCCAGCCACAGCACCGGCACGCGATACCATGCACCGTCGGCCTTGGCCACGCGCACCTTAGTTGACCGGCGTGCGCACCGGGTGTGACTGCGCATACACCCAGGCAGCGACCATCTTGGCGTCATCATCGCCGAGCCTGCCACGCCATGCGGGCATCACCCCGGCGCGTCCGTGGCGAATGGTTTCGGCAATCGTCGCCGAACTTCCGCCGTAGAGCCACACGGAATCATTCAGGTTCGGCGCGCCGAGAGCTAAGTTGCCCTTGGCGTCGGCACCATGACACGCGGTGCAAATCCCGAACTGGCGCTTGCCTAGCGCCGCCCTCAGGCTGTCGTGTGGAAGTCCGGGAAGACTTCGAACGTAGTGGGTGAGATCGCCAATGGCCTCTTCGTCGAGAGTGCCGGCAAACGCCGGCATTGCGCCAGTGCGGCCGTCGAGGATGCTGCTCAGGAGTGACTTTTCGTCGCCGCCATACAGCCAATCGCCATCGGTGAGATCGGGTGCCCCCAACAGGTGATTGCCGCGCGCACCGGATCCATGGCAAGGCGAGCAGTTGTCGACGAACAGGCGATGGCCGATGCGCAACGCTTCGGGATTGGCGGAGAGTTGCGCGACGCTCGAATCGCTTACGACCTTCAGCAGTGGATCCAGCTTCAATTGGTTGGTAGCGGTGTCGTCTTGCAGTTCGCCCGCGGACGTCCAGTTGAGCATGCCCCTAGAATTGCCGAATCCGGGATACAGGGTCAGGTAGCTGAAAGTGGCGATGAACAACGCCACCGACATCAGTACCCACCACTTCGGCAACCAATGCACGCCCTCCCGGATCACGCCATGGGCCCAGACGTGCCCGGTGGTGCCATCCGGTAGCGTAGGGATATGCACGCGACGTCCCCAGACGAACAGGAACAGCGCGACGCCCAGGTTTATGGTCACCAGGACCATGACCCACGCCGACCAGAAGCCGCTCATGGCGTGGGGTCCTCATCCTCCATCGGCAACCGCGAAAGCGCGTCGAAGGTGCGCTTGTGAAACGGCAGCCACGCCCAAATCCACATGCCGATGAACGTCAGCATCAGCATGACAGTGCTAACGCCGATGACGTGCCCCCAGATTGGATTCACTTGGCACCACCCGGCGGCGCGGGCGCGGGGGCCGTCTGGGGCTCGTTGGCGATCCCGAGTCCTTGCAGATAGGCGATCAGTGCATCCATCTCGGTCTTCTCGGCGAGGGCCTTGCGTGCCCCCGCGATGTCCTCGTCGGTGTAGGGGTCCCCGAGGGTCCGCAGCGTTCGCATGCGCGCGATGATGTCGTCGGCATCGATCGGGTTCGCAGCAAGCCACGGGTATTCCGGCATGTTCGACTCGGGCACCAACTGGCGCGGATCGAGCAGATGAAGGCGTTGCCACGCGCCCGAATACTTGCCGCCTACGCGGGCGAGATCGGGGCCGGTGCGCTTCGAGCCCCACTGGAACGGGCGGTCGTAGACCGATTCGCTGGCCACCGAGTAGTGCCCGTAACGCTGCGTCTCGGCGCGCAGGGCGCGGATCATCTGCGAATGACAAAGGTAACAACCCTCGCGCACGTAGATATCCTTGCCGGCGAGGCGAAGCGGGTCGTAGGGCAGAACTCCGGGCGCCGGCTTGACCTGCTGCGCTTGCACGAAGAGGGGTACGATTTCTGCGAGGCCACCCAGCGAGGCCATGACCAGAATCAGCACACCGAGCAGGGCGACGTTCTTCTCGATCGCCTCGAAGTATTGGTAGCCGCGGAACATGATGCTAGGCAAATGCCGGCCGCGGCGGGGGCACCTGGTCCGCGACGGGCTCGGGGATCGGCACCGGAATCGGCGTGATGAGATGCGCTCGCGCATCGGTAGCGGTGTGCCACAGGTTCCACGCCATCACCAGCATGCCCGAAAGTACGAACAGGCCGCCCAGCCAGCGCACCACGTAGAGTGGCTTGATCGCGATCAGGCTGTCGATGAACGGATAAGTCAGCGAGCCGTCAGCGTTGGTTGCACGCCACATCAGCCCTTCGGTCACCCCGGCAATCCACATCGAGATTATGTACAGCAGGACCCCGATCATGTGCAGCCAGAAATGTAATTCCATGCCCGCATGCGAGTGCATCGCAGGACGGCCGAGCGCGCGCGGCGCCATTGCATAGAGCGAGCCGATGGTGATCATTGCTACCCAGCCGAGCGAGCCCGAATGGACATGCGCGATCGTCCAATCGGTGTAGTGCGACAGGGCGTTGACCGATTTGATGGCCATCATCGAGCCTTCCAGCGTCGAGGCGGCATAAAACACGAGCGACAACACCATGAATTTTGCGGCGGGATCGGAGCGCAATCGGTGCCACGAGCCGTTGAAGGTCAGGAGGCCGTTGGCCGCCGAACCCCAGCTCGGAATCAGCAGCACCAACGAGAACGCCATCCCCACCGACTGCACCCAATCAGGCAGCGCCGTATACATGAGGTGATGAGCGCCGGCCCACATGTAGATGGAGATCAGCGCCCAGAAATTGACGATCGAGAAGCGATAGCTCCAAAGGGGCTGTTGCGCCTGGCGCGGAACGAAGTAATACATCATCCCGAGGAAACCCGCGGTCAGGAAGAACGCCACCGCGTTGTGCCCGTACCACCATTGCACCAT
>JBDTPJ010000114.1:0-11281 GCA_039932755.1 Betaproteobacteria bacterium | reverse complement strand
CATGTCGTAGCGCTTGGTCAGGTGCTCACGGGCAAACTCGCGGATCGTCTCCAGCAAGCCATAGCGCGATATCCCATCACCCTCGTCAACCATGACGAGCGACTTTTCGACCAGTGAGCGCAGGAGGTCGATCACATCCTCGGCCGGCAGTGGCTCCGCGCTACACACGACTTCGGCCGCGGGCAGGTCGAAGCCTCCGGCGAAGACGCTCAAGCGATCGAGGAGCATCTGTTCCTGTTCCTGCAACAGGTCGTACGACCAGCTCACGAGCGCGCGCAGGGTTTGCTGCCGCTCCAGCGCGACGCGACTGCCGCCGATAAGCAACTTGAAACGGTCGTGCAGGCGCGTATTGATCTCGCTTGCCGAAAGTGAGCGCATCCGGGCTGCGGCAAGTTCCAGCGCCAGCGGAATTCCATCCAGTCGCGCGCAGATTTCCGCCACGGCGGGCGCGTCTCGCTCGGTCAGGGTAAAGCTCGGCTTCTGCAGTTGCGCGCGCTCCACGAACAGTTGCACCGCTTCCGAGCGCAACAGCGCCTCGACGCCTGCATTCTTGTCGGGCGCCGCGAGCGGCAGGACCGGGTAGGTTTGCTCGCCGGGAATATGCAGCGCTTCGCGACTGGTGGCGAGGATCTTCACTCCGGGCGCGTAACGCAGCAACGCATCGGCAAGGCTCGCGCAGGCACTGACCAGGTGTTCGCAATTGTCGAGAATGAATAGGAGTTTATGGTCCTTGACGTGCGCGCAGAGCGTCTGCATAAGTGCCTTGCCCGGCTCTTCGCGCACGCCCAGTATCTGCGCCGCCGCGTTCGGAACTAGCCCAGGATCCTTGATCGGCGCCAAGTCTACAAACCAGACACCGTCGGGATACTTTTCCAGCGCATCCGCACCGACCTGCAACGAAAGTCGGGTCTTGCCGAGCCCCCCCATACCCAGGAGCGTGAGCAGGCGCGCGCCATCCTGCAGTCGCTTGATTTCAGAGAGCTCTCGCTCGCGGCCGATGAAAGACGTTACTTGTAGCGGGAGATTATTCGGCGTCGCCTCAAGGGAGCGCAGCACAGGAAAGTCCTGCCGGAGCTCCGGGTGGGCCAGCTGATAGACGTGTTCGGTCATCGCCAGGTCACGCAAGCGCACACCGCCTAAGTCAAGCAGCGAAACTAACGGCGGCAGGCGATCGCCGACCTGGTCGACAACCGCCTGCGACAACAGCACCTGGCTGCCGTGCGCCGCACCCATGATTCGCGCCGCCCGGTTGACCGGGCTGCCGAAAAGGTCGTTATTGCGTCGCTCGACGACACCCAGATGAATTCCGCAACGCACCTGGAAGGCGATGCCGTTGGTAGCCGCAGGATCGCGCAACACCAGCTGTAGCGCGAGACTGGCGTTGACGGCGTCCAGCGGATCGTCGAACGCGGCATAAATCCCGTCACCAGTCATCTTCACGATGATTCCGCGATGGCTCTCCACGGTCGCGCGCGACAGCGTGTCGTGCCCCGCCAACGCAGCGGGCATGCGCTCCCCGTCCTGCTCCCACAGACGGGTGCTGCCTTCGATATCGGTGAACAGAAGTGTGGTGCCGCCGGGTGATGCCTGCACGCCAAAGCCCTCCTGGCTTGCTGTTTCGGAATGCCTACTCTACCGCCGCGACGCCGCCCGCGCCAATAAGGAATGTCCACACTCTGGCTATGGAATAATCGCATCGCTCGCCGGAACGCGACGGCGCCCTGGACGAAGAGCGCCTTCCCGGACAACTTAGCCTAGGTCAAAATCTGCCTCGGCGCGAATCAACGCATGCCGATCTTGGCGTTGGCGATGACGTTCGCCGCTTCGCGCGGCGCCGATCGCCAGTACGGCCGGGGTGCATCGATTTGCGCACCAAGAGTCGCCGCGGCGTGCCACGGCCAGCGCGGGTCCCAGAGCATCGCGCGCGCCAGTGCCACCAGATCGGCACCCCCGGACGAGATGATCGCCTCTGCCTGCTTCGCATCGGTGATCAATCCGACGGACATGGTCGGCATCGACGTTGCGGCGCGAAGGGCCCGGGCCAGCGGGACCTGATAGCCCGGTCCAACGGGAATTTTCTGCGCCGGAGAAATACCGCCGCTCGACACATCGACCCAGTCGCAGCCAGCCGCCAGCAAACGTTGTACCAGCGGGATGGAATCGTCGAGAGTCCATCCGCCGTCGACCCAGTCGGTCGCGGAAATACGTACGCCCAGCGGCTTGTCCTGCGGCCAGGCTGCACGCACTGCATCAAAGATCTCCATTGGAAATCGGATACGGTTTTCGAACGATCCACCGTAGCAATCATCGCGCCGATTCGACAGTGGCGAAAGGAACTGCGCCAGCAAATACCCATGCGCCATGTGCAACTCAATAGCGTCGATGCCGATGCGCAGCGCACGTTGCGTGGCGGCCGCGAAATCGCGCACGATCTGCGCCATGCCATTGGCGTCTAGTGCCTGTGGCGGCGCCTCACCAGGGAGCTGCGCAATCGCCGACGGTGCCGGCGTTATCCATCCACCCTGATCGACGGGAATCAATTGTCCGCCTTGCCACGGCACATGCGACGAGCCTTTGCGTCCGGCATGCGCGAGTTGCAGCGCCACCGGCATTGCCGGCGCGTTGGCTCGCGCTATTGTTAGATGCCCGGCCAGCGCCTGCTCGCATGCGTCGTCGTAGATACCGAGGCACCCGTGCGTAATGCGGCCCGCCGCAGAAACCGCGGACGCCTCGATGACAAACATACCCGCACCGGACTGCAGCAACTGTCCCCAGTGAATGGTGTGCCAATCCACCGCGCAGCCATCGACGGCGGAGTATTGGCACATGGGCGAAACGACGATGCGATTCGCGAGCGTCAGGCCGCGCAGCGCATAGGGTGTAAACAGCGAACTGGACATGGTGGGACTGGCCGGAGTGACCAGCCTGAGTTGCGCGGAACCCGCACTTTACACTGCGACAATCCCACGGCCGGCGCGGCTGGCGGCATGGACCTGAGCTCGATCCTGGGGTACGGTCGGCGCTGGCGGCATCGGCGGCGCCGTTTCCTTTGGCGGCCGTCAACGGCAACGACACCTACTTGTTCATCAGCAGTCCGGGCAGCCAGAGCGTGAGTGGCGGCCACACCGTGATCGCGGCGAGCACCAGGAGCAGGGGCACCAGCCAGGGCAGGATGGCGCGCGAAATTTGTTCATACGTTATCTCGGCAATGCGCGCCATGACAAAGAGCACGACGCCGATCGGTGGATGAATGGTACCGAGGATCAGGTTGAAGATCATGATCAGCCCGAATTGCACCGGATCGACACCGAAACTGATGGCGGCGGGCACCAGGATCGGAATCAGGATGAGAAGTGCCGCAAGAGTCTCCATGAAGGAGCCCACGACCAGCAGGATGATGTTCGCGGCAAAAAGGAACAGGAGCGGCGAGTGGATCGCGGCAACCAACGCGGGCGCCACCGTTTGCGGAATGCGCGAGATCGACATGCACCAGCCCAAGGCGCCCGCGACCATGACCAACACCATGACGATACCGGTGGTCTCCGCGGTGTTGATCAGGATAGCCGGGAGGTCCTTGACGCGAAGTGTGCGATAAATCAGGAAACCCAGGAACAGTGCATAGATGTCGGCCACTGCCGCCGCCTCGGTCGGCGTGAACAGGCCGCTGAACATGCCGCCCAACAGGATGACCGGCGCCAGCAATGCCCAGACGGCTCCTTTGAACGCGACCCACACCTCCTTCAGTCCACCAAACGCATGACGCGGCAATCCTTGGCGCGGCGCGATGAAGGCGACCAGCATCATGAGCGACAGTCCCATCAGCACGCCAGGAATCACGCCGGCCAGGAACAGCCGGCCAATGGACACGTCAGCACTGACACCGTAGATCACCATCGGCAGGCTGGGCGGAATGATGGGTCCGATGGTCGCGGCCGCCGCGCTGATCGCCGCCGCCGTCTCAGGTCGATAGCCCGCCTTTTTCATCGCACGGACTTCCACCGAACCGGTACCCGCCGCATCGGCCACCGCGGAGCCCACCATGCCCGCGAAAATCATGCTGGACAGGATGCTGGCGTGCGCATAGCCGCCACGAAGCGAACCCACCAGTGCCGTGGCGAAGCGGACGATCCTGTCGGTGAGCTTCGCCGCGCCGAGCAGGTTACCCATCAAGATGAAAAGAGGCGCGGCAACGAGAGGAAAGGAATTGCTGGCCTGCGCCATTTTCTGCACGACGATGGTGGGCGAAAGCCCGCTGAAGACGACGTAGGCGAAGGCGGCCAGCCCCATCGATACAAAGAGGGGCATGCCAATCAGGATGGCCGCCAGCCAGACAATTACGATCTCGATGATCAGGTGATTCATCTCGGGTTCGCTGAATCGTCGGACGTCATACCCCGGAGCCGGAGCAATACGGCCAGGACCTCGTACGCCCCCTGCATTGCGGTGATCAACCCGGCCGGCACCATTGGCACATAGACCCATGCCATCGAAATCGGCAGCGACGTCGCCTCCAGGTCGAGGTTCTTGGCGACCAGGGCCACGCCATAGACGCATACCAGAACGCCGAACAGCGTGACCGCAACCTGGATCGCAACCTCGACGGCGCTGTGCGCGCTTGGTGGCAGCAAGTCCTGGAAGTAGCGGATACGCACATGGAGGTGCCTGCGGCTCGCAACGATCCAGCCGAAGACGGCCAGCCAGACCATCAGGAAGCGGGAAAGCTCATCCGTCCAGATCAGGGGGTCACCCGCCGTCCGGGTGATGACGCCCATCGCCACGCACCCGAGGAGTGCCGCCACGAGCACACAGCAAAAAAACGCGGCGGCCTGGTCAAAGCCGCCGACGAAACGACGCAGCATCTGGGGTTCCGGTGCGGTTGGCTTTTTTGCGGGGGGAGCACAGTCAAAGGCTGGTCCCGCCTGCGGTCATTGCGCGGCGATGCGCTCCCAGAGGCCCTTGCCCCACTTGCTCTCAAACTTGGCCGGCAGGCTTGCCAGCACGGGCTTCCTGAAACTGTCGACATCCGGCTGGATAACGGTCATGCCGCCCGTCTTGAAGACGTCGACCAACTTGCCTTCCTGCGCCAGGATTTCGTTGTCCTGCTCCACGCCGTACTTGTCCAGCGCTGCCTTGAGCGATTGCTTTTCCTTGGCAGTGAGCGCAGCCCACGTTGCCTCGTGAATGGCGATCAGGCGCGGCGTGATGATGTGTCCCGTCAGGATCAGGTACTTCTGCACCTCGAAGAACTTGCCGCTCTGGATCGTCGGCAGCGGATTTTCCTGGCCATCGACCGCACCCTGACTCAGTGCGAGATAAAGCTCGGCAAAGTTGAGCGGCGTGGGCTTCGCACCCCAGGCTTCCGCCATCGCGCGAAACGTATCAACCTCCGGGATGCGCAATTTGAATCCCTTCATGTCGTCGACCGTCTTGACTGCCTTGTTGCCGGAGGTGACGTGGCGCTTTCCATAGTACGTGGCGCCGACAATCCGCATTTGACGCTTGGTCACGAGCTGCGCGCTCATCTCGTCCATTATCGGTGAGGTGCACACGCGCCGCATGTGCTGCGCATCGCGATAAATGTAAGGTGCCTCGAGGATCGAGAACTGCGGCACGAACTGCCCGAACTGTGCGGCACCCTCGTCGACCATCTGGATCGCGCCGGAGGACGTTGCTTCGATCAGGTCGCGCGATGAGCCGAGCTGTCCCGCGGGAAACGTCTGGATGTCCAGCGAACCGCCGGTGTCCTCCCGAACTTGCTTGGCAACCTTTTCCATCATGACCGCGGCCGGGTGGGTGGCCGGAAGCACGCTTCCCCAGCGGATTATCGTCGCGGCCCTTGATGTACCGGGAAGCACCGCTGCGATCGTGCTTGCAAGCGCTGCACCAAGTGCCTTGCGTCGGGTCCAGTGAATCGAATAGCTCATGCCGATGTCCTCCGGTTTCGTTTCATATAGGTATGTTTACGCGCCGGATGAGACTACGGTAGGAGGCAGTTTCGCGTCAAGCATCGAGGTGAACTCATTGCGGCACGACGGGCGGAAGCCACATCGTATTCACCGCAATATTCAATCCGTGGCCACGAACGTGATGCCACCACCCGCCGGGTACGAACAGTGCGTCGCCGCGGGAAAGCTCCTCGACAATCGGATTGACATCGGCAAACGCCGGAAACCGATCCAGATCGGGTTGCTCGATGTCGACCTGGCTGTAGTTGTAGGCAGACAGGCTTCGCGGGTACACCCCCACAGAATCCCGTGGCGACACCAGTGTCCATGTCTTCCGACCTTCCATCATGTAGACCAGGTTGTCGTAGACATCGTAGTGGAGTGGCGTCACCTGGTCGCCCGGGCCAATCCAGAGCGCAGTCTTCTCGCAATACACGCGATCCAGGCAGACGGGCCTCGGCAGGTCGGAAAGAAGTTCGGGAAATGTCCGTGCAAGGTCGAGCTGGGCCAAATACCGTTGCGCGCCCTTGGGCTGGGTCATCACGCGGTCGAGAAACTTCTCGACGCTTGTCCACTCGTGTTGCACGCCCTTTCCCGCCGGATCTCCGAAAATATTCCTGGCGCGAGGAACTTCGACGGGAATCTTTCGCTGGCCCACGCGTCGCCGCAAGTAGTCGACGCTCCACGGCGCCCCGGCACCTGAGACCTTGACGAGACCTTCGATGACCACCGGTTCGCAAGGCCGCACGTATTTTTCGAAGAACTCGTCCGCGCCAAGCGGTGGCGTGCGGGTGAGTGTCGTCATTTCAGGACGTAACGGCCGGGATCATCGGGGTTCATGATCTCGCGCGCACTTTCCGCCACCATTTCCTTGCGCAGACGCCCTTCGATCTCGGCGTCGAGAGTTGCAGGACGGAACGCCTCGATGCCGTACAACGCGTGGCGGCATTCACCGATCTCGATCGGGCCGACTACGGCGCCAGGGCGCGCCTTGAATATCTGGGTGGCAGCCCGCTCGGGAAGTTCCTCGCGAAAGTACCAACCCCACTCCATGCGTTGCCCCACGCAGCGCTCGAGCAATTCATGTCCACGACGTGAATCCTGCGCGTCCCGCAGTCGCGTCGCGAGCGCTCGACCTGATTCCGGATCGTCGACCACGAATACGCGAAGCAGCACCAGGTCGAAGCGGATTCGCACCTTTTGAAACCCGTCTTCGATTTCGCGCGAACTCAGCCGACCACAGAGGACGTCCTCCAGGATCTGCGCTTCGAGTTCGGTCTCCACGTCCTCCAGCGAAAGGCCCGCTTCGGCGAGCCAGGTCAGGGTGTCCCGGACGTCGGTGAGCCCGAGATAGGCGCGCAACGCATCGACAGCTTGCTGCAACACCGCATCCGCAACGGTCACGCCGTCATGCTGTGCCAAGTAGCGGATCGCGTCATGATGCTCGATTTGCGCCGCCGCATCTTCCCATGACCCCCTCAGTCGAAGTACGCGTTCGACCCGATTCAGCTCCGGGCTTGCGCTCCGCGGCCCACCGCGCTGATCCTGCGCTCCGCGCACCACGGAACGGTCGACGAACTTCATGCGATGAGTACCGCGAGCTCGCTCGGCAGGTGCGCGGTGTCGGTGACTGCGGAAGGATTGTCAGGGCGGGCGGGTCTGGCCGTTGAGGCTGAGATCGAGACGAGAAAGCCCTGGGACCAGAGATTTTCCGCGGTCATGAACCATTCCTGCGCGGTGATCGCCACGCCCGTTCGCCGGGCGTATCGGCCAACGCTTGCAACCGATCGTGGAGCCTTGCGAAGATATTTCAACAGCGGCGCCAAGCCCGCCGAGACGATCACGGCGCGCGTTGCCACGAGATTGGCCAGCACGAGCTCCGGCTCCTTGCCGTTGGGCAGGATGCGGCCGACGACATAGGGAGATAGCGTCAGCATCGTCGTCGGCATTAACGGCAAATATTGGGCGATGGGGAACAGTGACGGCAGTTCCCGGTCGGCGGGGAACATGTGATTGCGCTCGACCTTGCGCAGCAATGCGACGATGGCCGGAACCTCGAGAATACTGGACGCGTTCAGGCTGTCCGGCGCCGGTTGCTCGATGGCCTGCAGGTATTGCAGCCGTTCGTCCTCCGTCAGGATACAGCCGTACAATAGCCCTGACGAAGTCCTACAACGAGCAAGCACCCAACCGCCCTCGATCGACTCGATCTCGAGCTCGCGCGCAGAGAATTTTTCGATCAGCGAGTAGGAGAACGGCGTGGCCGGACTCATCCCGCCGTCGAAATAGGGAATGAGGGCAGACTCCCCCATCCGTTCTACCCCTTGGTTGCTGCCCGTAACTGAACAAAGTACCGACTCGGTAATCGCCCGATGCTCCGGCGCAATATCAAGATAGTTCCCGGACCACGCGATGGGTTCGAGCCCGAACGCCCCGAGCGCCTTGTAGATGGCCTGGGCCGGTGAGATGGTGAACGGCTCATTGGTGAAACTCAACAGTGCGGGAAACTCCTTCTTCAGTGCCCGGAGCTGCTTGACGGTGTAGAGAAATTTTGCCCGTGTGTCGCCTGGGAATCCGGGAATCAGCCCGGACTGGACGACGATGCCGTGTTCCAGGAATTGTCGCAGGGCGCCTAAGTTGTCGGACTCGGTGCGGCGCTTGTTCATAAGGCTGAGCGTATCGTCCGACATTGACTCGATGCCGATATTCACCCATTTGAGACCCGCGCGCTTGAGCACGGACAGGGTCTCGGCATCCATCTGCGCACGCATAAATCCGCCCCACTGAACCTTTATGTTTCGCTCCAGCAAGCCCTCGCCAAATTCGCGCAAACGCTTGATGCTGCCATTCAACAACGAATCGGTGAACAGCACGTCCGAAAAACCGTAGCGGTGCTGCATTTCGGCAAGCTGCTCGACAGCTTGCGAAGGCTCGATCGAACGAAAACGTTGCCAGAACACCCATTCACTGCAAAACGTGCACCGGTCGGTACAACCGCGAGACAGTTGATAAAGCACCGTGGTGCTGTCCGGTGACAACGCGTAGGCGGCGAGATCCATCGCATCGTAGTTAGGCGCGGGCAGGTTCCGCAGCTTGAGTAGCGGGGGTGGCGCGTCGTCCATGGTCGGATGGGGATGGCTCGCGGCAGTCATGACGCCGGGAATCGGACCGATCACTCCGCCGCGACGGAAGCTTTGGTAGATTGCGGCGAACTTCTCCTCTCCCTCACCCTGTACGACTGCGTCAAACAATCCGGCTTCGAGGCCGAGCCGCGCCGACGCCGTGCTCTCCGTCACTTGCGGGCCACCGGCCACGATTGTCGGTGGATGCGGTCGCTGTTTCAGTATCGCCGCGGCCATCAGTGTCGTCAGGTAGTTCGACGTCCATACACTGAATCCGACGAAGCGCAAGTCCGGCAACTGCGCGAGGGCGTTGCGCAGATAGCGCTCCATCCCGGTCAAATACTGCGCGAGGGCATCGACGCCAATCAGGCGCTCGGCGCAATAACGTTCCAGAGTGTCATCCGCGCCGGCGAACAAGTCCGTTCCACTCTTCGCGGCTTTGAGCAGCGTCAGGACGAGCGGCAGGTCGGGAACATCCATTACATAGGTCTCGCCAAATGCGCCTATGGACCGGTACGTCGGCGCGAAGACTGACGGCACCGCGAGCCGCAGATCGACAAAGTCAAAGTCTTCGCAACCGATCGCGCGCAGATAGCCCAGAAGCGCTGCGGCTCCCGCAGGCGGGCCTATCACCGTGTAGGGCGGCACGATCGCCAGCACGTTGGGCTTCCACGCCACCTTTCCCTTCCCTGCCGGTCGTGCCGCCATCATCGCTTGGTCGCGCGTCGGTGGAAGCGGGGCGCGGCCGACGAAGCGATGGCCACCGCTATCACACCAGCATCTTCGAGCGCGACGAGAAGGTTCCATACACTCGTTTCATCGGCCGCTCGCGCACAGGCATCGTTGTAGGTCACCACCTGCCGGCGTGAATCGGCCAGCCACATACACAACGGCGCGAGGTCCGCGTCGACGACGAGCTCGACCGTGTGCGTCGGCGTCTTGAGTCGTAGACCAATTGCGGTCGCCCGTGGCGCTGCGCGGCCGACGCGCAACGTCGAACCTTCAGTCTTTTCGAACGCCAGCAGATCTCGCCCCGCGCGGTCGGGCATGAAGTGCTTCAGAAGCAGCTCGTCAGCATCGAGCTGCAAGCCCGAAACGAGATCCTGAAACGCCTTCATAACATCTGTGCGCTTGTCATCCGGCCGAAAGAGGCCAACACACGGGGCGCGCCACTGCGCGCGCTGGCTCAATTGAGTGAACAGCGCCGTGACGAGCACCTCAACGTATGACGGCGGGCTGAATTTGAGCAGGAGCGTGACCGACGGTTCGCTCTTGCCAACTTCACGGGTGCAGTGCCATGCGCCACGCGCAACGAACAGCACGGAGCCCGGCCGCATCTTGACGCGCTCAAGGGTCGGAGCGCCCGCCGAGCGCCGCCTGGAACGTGCGAGCTTCGGCGTGCCGGAATCGTTTATTGTTTCCGCGATCGGGCGCGATCCCGGTGTCTCGGTTTCGTAAGAAGAGAGAGGAAATTCGACGTCCTGATTGGCGCCGAGCATCCACACCTTGGTGCCTTGAAGCTGGATGCTGATGACGTCGAACGCGTCGTAATGAATGCCCAGGGCCGCTTCCGCGCCGGCGGGCGAAAAGCTCATCACCGCTTCAAGCGGCTCGACACCCGAGATGTCCAACAGCCGGCTAGCGCCCGAACCGAGAGCCGGAAGGCCAAACTCGCGGAGCAGTCCCTCGATCTGTGTTTCGAGTGCGGGCACGAGTGGCAGCAGGTCGCCGCACAGAATGGAAAGGCCGATGTCGTACGCACTGCGCGCCTGGCTCGGCGTCAGGTGGTCTATCGACTGCAAGGTGGGTACTGACTCCCGTCCATGGCGCAACGCGGGTGCCGTGGAGGACAGCCCGTAGGCACTGAGCTTTGGCGGCTCCAGGGCCAGAACCTGATCGAGGTCGCGAAGTTCCGGAATGCTGGCTATCGACCGAAGGCGGCCGACGTCACCATGTTCCACAAGCCACGTGCCGGCCCGCCAGCATTCAAGCAATCTGGAAGATCGGCGCGGGAACAGTGTCGTCGCCGTCAAACGCGAAGGGAGCTCACGAAGCATGGACTCTCCAATTCGGCGGCTCAGCCAAGCGACGCAATCTTCCGATGGAGATGCGCTCTTGCGCGGGTCAGGCGGGACCTGCCAAGGCTATTTCTTGGTCTTGCCGCGGATCGCGACACCCCGAATCGCGGACACGCCTCGGATCGCGACGCCCCGA
>JBDTPJ010000113.1:0-11670 GCA_039932755.1 Betaproteobacteria bacterium | reverse complement strand
CAGCGTGCCATCAGCCGCCTTCGTCGCCGGCATCGCCTGGGCCGCGACGCCCACGGAGAAAGCAAACGAAGCGATAACCATCAGTAAGCGAGTTGTAGAGGACATCCGTATCTCCTTGCAGGGGTTAGGAAACCTGGGAAAAAAGACGGCAATCGCACGGGTCAACAGGCATCCCGTGCGTTTATTCCTATCGGATGAGAATCAACGTTGCCAGGCCGAGGAATATGAAAAATCCGCCGGAATCGGTCACGGCCGTGATCAGCACCGACGACCCTACCGCAGGATCCCGGCCAAACTTGAGCAGGGTCATGGGAATGAGGACGCCCATCAGCGCGGCAAGCATGAGGTTCAGCGTCATCGCCAGGACCATTACGCCGCCCAGGGCCACATCCTTGTAGAGCAGCGTTGCAACGATTCCCATCACGCCGCCCCACACGACACCGTTGATGGCCGCGACGACGATCTCCTTGCGAAAGAGCTTGCTGGCGTGTTCGCGCGACACCTGGCCCAGCGCCACTGCACGCACAATCATGGTGATCGTCTGGTTGCCCGAGTTGCCGCCGATGCCCGCCACGATCGGCATCAATGCCGCAAGTGCGACCAGTTTCGCGATCGAGCCTTCGAAAGCGCCGATGACGCGCGATGCGATGAATGCGGTAACCAGGTTGATCGCGAGCCAAGACCAACGGTTCTGGAACGACTTCCATACCGACGCGAATACGTCTTCCTCCTCGCGCAGGCCGGCTTGGGCCAGCATCTCCTCCTCGCCCTGCTCCCGCACAAAGTCGAGGATCTCATCGACGGTAACGCGACCGACAAGCTTGTCGTTGGTGTCGACGACCGGCGCCGAGACGAGGTCGTAGCGCTCGAACGCCGACGCGGCATCCTCCGCCTTTTCATGCTGCATGAGCTTCACCACGGGCGGTTGCATCACGGCGGATACCAGTGCATCGGGCTCGGTCACGATCAAGCGATTGATCGCCAATATGCCCAGCAGCTTCTCGTCACGGTCGACGACGAATAACTGATCGGTCTGCG
This sequence comes from Betaproteobacteria bacterium, assembly GCA_039932755.1. Taxonomy (GTDB): domain Bacteria; phylum Pseudomonadota; class Gammaproteobacteria; order Burkholderiales; family Casimicrobiaceae; genus VBCG01. Next base: position 10,632 of record JBDTPJ010000113.1, on the reverse strand, counting down.
ACGGCAGCTCGTCGAAGCGCCGCAGATATCGCAGCACCACCTCGAGCGTCACGTCCGGACGCACTTGCAAGTCCTCGAAGTCCATCAGCGCGCCGACCATATCGTCCTCGAAGGACATCGCCGCGCGCAATTGCTCGCGCTCCTCAAGCGGCAGGCCCGAGAAAACATCGTCCATCACCTCCTGCGGGAGATCGGGCGCCAGGTCGGCGATTTCCTCGGCGTCCAGCGTTTCCGCGGCGGCCACGAGTTCTTCCGTGTCCATCGACGAGATCAGCGACTCGCGGACCGCATCGGAAACTTCGAGCAGGATCTCGCCGTCGCGGGCGGCGCGTACCAGATCCCAGATGTACAGGCGCTCGTCGAGCGGCAGCGCTTCCAGGACGTACGCAATGTCGGCCGGATGCAGCCGGTCGAGCTTGCGCGTCAACTGCTCCCGGTTCTGCCTGGTGACGAGACTCTCGACGATCTCGCCACGACCCTCGTGGTCGCCTGCAGGCGCGTGTTCCCGCTGCTCGTGCACCAGGCCCTCGACCAGGCGGTGCTTGCGCAAAAGGGCCGTAATTTCGACGAGCGCATCCTGCACGCGTTCGCGCGCCTCGGGTCGCTCATCGGCGCGATCTTCGGTCATTTGGGCCATGGCTTGTGTGCACGTCGTGCATGCCACATCGAGCGCGCACGGAGCGCCCGCATTCTAACCGCTGGACGCACCTGCCGCGTCAGGGAATCTCGGCGCCCGGCATGCGCGCGAGGATGATGCCGATCTTCCTGTTGAGCCCGGGAGCCGCCTGGTTGCGCTCGTAAAAGCGCGGGTTGGGCGCCATCGCTGCCAGCCGCGCGGCCTGCTCCCCGGAGAGCTGCGTCGCGGATTCCCCGAAATACTGGCGCGACGCGGCCTCGGCGCCGAAGACGCCGCTGCCCCATTCGATGACATTGAGGTAGATCTCGAGAATGCGGCGCTTGGGCAGCATCGTTTCCAGCATCACCGTGATCACGGCCTCCTCGCCCTTGCGCCAGTAGCTGCGCGCCGGGGAAAGGAACAGGTTCTTGGCAAGTTGCTGGGTGATGGTCGAGCCGCCGGCGACGACGCGTCCTTTTTTCTGGTTCTTCTCCAGGGCCAGCTGGATGCCGTCCCAGTCGAAACCTTCGTGGTCGATGAACTTGGCATCCTCGGCTGCCACCATTGCTCGTTTCAAATTGCCCGAAATGCGCTCATAGGGGACCCACGCGTACTTGAGCTGCACCTTGGGATTCTTCAAGCGGAGTTCGTCCATCCGCGACGTCATGAACGACGTTTCGCCAACGGGATGATCGCGCCACCAGAGAATATGCGCGGCAAACCACAGGTGTACCAAGGCAAAGCACGTCAGCAGGATCAGCGCGGTCCATCCCACCCACCGCGCGAGGCCGGAACGCCGCCGGACCGAAGCCATCAGCCCCGACCCGAACGACGCAGCAGCGAAAAGATCGGCGCTGTGTCGGGCCGCACGCCGCGCCAGATGAAAAAACTCTCGGCAGCCTGCTCGACCAGCATGCCCAGGCCGTCGGCGGTACGTGTCGAACCATTGGCCTTCGCCCAACATCGGAAGGGGGTCGGCGTGTCGGCGTAGATGAGGTCGTAGGCAAACGCCCCAGAGGCCATGATCGATGCCGGCCAGGGTGGCGGCGATAGGTCGCTCTGCCCGGCGCTGGTGGCATTGATCACGATGTCGAATGATCGCCCGGCCAACGCGTCCGGGGACACGGCGCAGATGGGACCGTAGGGCGCGAACAGTTCCGCAATGGCCGTGGCCTTCGCGAACGTGCGATTGCTGATGGCGAGCGATCGCGGCCCCTCCGCGAGCACGGAACTCATGATTCCGCGCGAGGCGCCGCCGGCGCCCAGCACCAGGATGTCGCGCGCTGCCAGCGCGAAGCCAAGGTTGCGTGTGATATCGCGTACGATCCCCGGGCCATCGGTGTTGTCGCCGTGCCAGTCACCGTCCACGCGCTTCAACGTGTTCACCGCGCCCGCCAGCTGCGCGCGTGTGCTGCGCGTGGCCGTCAGCGCGAATGCTTCCAGCTTGAACGGCACCGTTACATTGAGTCCCTGCCCCCCCGAATTTGCGAACGCCGCGACTGTGGGAACAAAACCGTCGAGCGGCGCCAGGACCCTTTCGTACGTGAGGCCCTGTCCTGTTGCGCGCGCAAACGCCTCGTGAATCTGCGGCGATCGCGAGTGGGCGACCGGATTTCCGATGACGGCGTATTTGTCCACGGCGGCGGGGCTAGGAGGAAAAAGGAATGGCGCAAACCCGGGAAAGCAGGGAGTTTACTTCCTGGCCTTCCGGCGGCCCTTGCGTCAATGCTGCGCAAGCGCAGGACCAAACGCTACTGCGATACGAGCTCGTCGGCCTTGGTGAACGTCCACGTGCGCGTGACGTGCAGAATGTCGGTGTCACGCTTGATGTCCTGCGGAAACACAGCGAAGGGCGCCGACATCTCGACGATCTTCACCGCCGCCGCGTCGAGGATCCGGTTGCCGCTGCCGCGGTTGATCTCGATGCGCTCCACGCTACCGTCGCTCTTGATTGACACCGTGAGCAGCAGGCTGCCATAAAGTCGCTGGTCGCGCGCCGCAGCAGGATAGTTGAGGTTGCCAACGCGCTCGACCTTGAGTCGCCAGTCCTCGACGTAGCGGGCGAACCGGTACTCCTCGGCGCGCGCACCGACGAAGCGCCGCTTGGGCCGCTTCTGGTAGGCCTCCATGTCCTTGGCGATCTGCGCCTCGAGCTTCATGGCTTCGAGCGTGCGCTGCATCAGTTCGTCCGCCGTGGGCAATTCCGTGCGCTCGGCGGCATCCACGGGCCTTTGCTGGACGGCGGCGATGGGCGCGGAGCGCAGCTGGGTCATGAGCTCGCGTGTCTGATGTTCCAGCGTCTCCACTTTTTGCGTCGCAATGGCAACCTGCTGATCGGCGTCGTTCTTGGACAGCACCGGCAACGGCGTGCGCGCGCGCATGTCAGCCTCGGTGTTGCCGCCACCGTCCAGGTTTGCCTGCGCCAGGATGTCCGCCTTGGTTGGTTTGGCCGTCGTCTTGGCGTTGACCAGCGCCACTTCGAGCGGCGGGCCCCTGTCGACCAGCTGCCGGAGGTCGAACGGCGAGAAATGGATGGCAAGGATCACCGCGTGTACCAGCAGCGAACCGGCCAGCGCATAGGTCAGCAGCTTGTCGTGGCGCGGGCTCACCAGCGACTCCGGTGGTATGTGCGCCGGCGGAAGCGCCCCGGCAGGCGCAATGCGCGCCGTACGCCGTGGGGCAGGCTTCGGCACCGGCGCCGGTATCGCGGGAACGATGGTCATCGGCGGCGGCACGGTGGCCGGCCTGGCCGCCCGGGGCGTTGCCGGTTTTTTCCTTGCGGCTGTCGTGGCTGCCTTGGGGGCCGACGGAACAGGGGTCAGCGCGGGCGGTTCGCCCGGAACCGGCACCAGGGGAGCATTCGGCGGTAAGGCGCGTCGCGGCAAAGCCGGCGTCCACAGGAAGTCGGGAACTTCCATTCTATCAAGCTCCATGCCGATGTCATGGCATGTGCGCCGTCGCTGCCAAAAAAATCCTCAGACTGTACCGGCGTAGCGACACTCAAGCGTTGCGTGGAGCAGATCGACCCGGGCGATGCCCACCTTGATCACCGTTTCCGGTGGTTGCTCGGGCAAGTCGGCCAGCCTCTGCACCCACGGCAGGCGCTCGAAGCGGACAAGATTGTCGCGGATGACCGAGGCCGAGGTTTCGACGACGTTCTGCTGGACCAGCCAGCGCAGGCACCAGTACTGCTCCATGCGGTCCTGGAATTCCGCATACTGGCTGTAGGTTGCCTCGAAATCGGCGAGCGCCGCAAAGAGTTCCGCGTCGTTATCGCCATACGGCGGCGTGGCGTCGGCAATCACCGCCAGCAGCTGCCGCTGGTTGACCAGGTCGCAGTAGCGGCGCAGGGGCGAGCTGGACCACAGGTAATGGGTCAATCCCAGCCCCTGGTGCTCACCGGGCCGTGTGCTCATCTTCACTTTGCCACCCGACTGCACCCGGTAGAGGCCGGCGGCGCCTTTCGCCGCGAGCGCTTGTCCCCAGGTGCTGTTGACATGGATCATCAGTTCCGCGACGAGCTTATCCAACGGGCTGCCTCGCTCGCGCGGCGTGATCGTGACTCGGCCTTCTGGGCCGGCGTCCCAATCCACATCGAAGCTGTAGTCGATGCGATTGACGTCGGTCTTGCCCCGCTTGGCCGATAGATGTTGTACCAGCTTCCACAGCGCGCGCATCTCCGCGGTCCACGGCGGATCGGCAGGCGACGGCAGCGGATTCGCAAAGGCATCGGAGAGCGTGGACAAGTCCAGGTTGGCCGCGATAGGCACGAGGTTCAGGCGCGTTGCATGCGAAACCGGAACACCCGCGGCATCGGTTTCAATGTAGAGCGACACCGCGGGCGCCGCCGTGCCCTCCTTCAGTGTAAAGGCCCTGACCGCGACTTCCGGCAGCATTGTCAGCTTGCGGCCCGGCATGTATACCGTCGACAGCCGCTCGCGCGCGATCGCATCCAGTGCGCTGCCGCGGGTGATCGCCAGAGCCGGGCACGCGATGTGGATGCCAATCTCGACGTTGCCGTTGGCGAGCTCGCGCACCGAAAACGCGTCGTCGATCTCGGTGGTGGCCGCGTCATCGATGGAAAAGGCACGCACGTCGGCGCGGGGCAGTTCAGGAGACGGCGGCAATGTGCCCCATTCCGGAAACGCGATGCCCTTGGGAAAAGCGTCGGCAAGAAAACGGTTGAAGTGAAAATCGTGCGTCGAGGGAATCGCACCACTTGCCGCAAGCAGATCAACCGGATTGGTCTTGCCCGCGTCACAAGCCGCGGCCAACGCCTTCCATTCCAGCGTGTTCTTGTCCGGCTTGTACAGCAGCATGGAAAGCTTCGGGCGGAATTCCTCAGGCAAGCGATGGGCCGAAAGCGCGGCCACCCAACCGGCAATCTGCGTGGCTTCGCGTTGCTTGCGCTCGATCGAGGCAAGCGCTGCCTGCAATGCTTCCGGCGGCGCCTTGCGATATCGACCCTTACCTTTCTTGTAGAAATGCATGGGCGACGCGTGCAGCAGCATGGCAACTGCCGTCGCCTGCGCCGGTGTGGGCTGGGCACCGTAATATTCACGTGCGAGGCCATCGAAGCCAAATTCCCCGTCCCCGCTCGCCTCCCACAGAAAAGTGGGATCGAGCTCCGCGGCAAGCTTCTGGGCATCCACCATGATCACGCCGGCGGCCGGCCGCTCGAACCGCAGCAAGACCGCGCCCGACTTGATCTTGAGCCGCTTGCCGGAGGCCGATTCGACCTGCAGGGATGCGTCGTTGTCGGCGAGAACGGACCCGGCCTTCAAGTGACCGTCGTCCTCGAACAGGACATTCATGGAGGGAGCCGTGGAAATTGAACGCGCAGTGTGCGCGTCAGGGAATGTCAGCGAGATGGGCCGCCTGTGACCCGGTCCGCAAATTATACCGGCAGCAATGAACGACCCCCACGCTCGCTTTGCTCGCTGCCCCCAATGGGGGCGCACCAGTCTCTTGGGACGGCCCTGCGGGACTGTGAACGACCCCCACGCTCGCTTTGCTCGCTGCACCAAGGGGGGCGCACCAGTCTCTTGGGACGGCCCTGCGGGACTGTGAACGACCCCCACGCTCGCTACTCTCGCTGATTGCGGGAAACGCTTCGTTCCCGCATAGTTGCCAGTTCACTGTGAACAGGAGGCGGCGATGGAATACCGGCATTTGGGCAACAGCGGACTGGAAGTTTCGCCAGTCTGTCTCGGCACGATGATGTTCGGCGATCGCACCGATGCCGCGGCTTCGCAGGCGATCGTCGACGCGGCGTTCGACGCCGGCTGCAATTTCATCGACACCGCGGACGTTTACTCCAAGGGTGGGTCGGAAAGCATCGTTGGCCAGGCGATCAAGGCCAATCGCCCGCGTTGGATTCTCGCGACCAAGTGCGGCAACGTGATGACCGCCAAGCCGCACGACGGCGGCCTGTCGCGGCGCTGGGTGCTACGCGCGTGCGAGGAAAGTCTCGCGCGCCTGGCTACCGACTACATCGACATTTACTACCTGCACAAGGACGACCCCGACACGCCAATGGCGGAAACGGTCAGCGCTATTGGCGACCTGACTCGCAGCGGAAAGATTCGCTACTTCGGCATATCGAACTACCGCGGCTGGCGCATCGCGGAAATGGTGAGCGAATGCGAAGCGCAAGGCGTCGCGCTGCCGGTGGTGTGCCAACCGTACTACAACCTGCTCAACCGGATGCCCGAAGTCGAGATCCTGCCCGCCTGCGATCACTACGGCATCGGGGTCGCGCCCTATTCGCCGCTGGCGCGCGGCGTGCTGACCGGCAAATACGTGCCGGGCGGCAAGGCGCCGGAGGACTCGCGCGGCGCACGCAAGGACCGGCGGATGATGGAAACGGAATTCCGCGAGGAATCATTCGTCATCGCGAACAAGCTCGTGGCGCATGCCAAGGCCACCGGCCGCACAGCGACGCAATTCGCCATGGCGTGGACGCTGGCCAATCAAGTCGTGACCAGCGTGATTGCCGGACCGCGCACGCTGGAGCAATGGCAGGATTACGTTGGCGCGGTCGGCACGCCCTGGTCCGACGAAGACGAGGCGCTCGTGGATTCGCTGGTGCGGCCCGGACACCCCTCGACACCCGGATACAATGATCCGCAATATCCGTTCTTTGGCCGGATTCTCGGCTAAGTGGCTTTTTTGGGCTGGCGTTCGCCGGCGGAGACGGCAAATGGGAGCCGGTTTTCCGACGGCGACAGCGGGCACGACCAGCGCTCGTCATAGGCGCACGACGGGTTGTATGCGTAGTTGAAGTCGAGCACCAGCTCGCGCTCGCCGACGCCCAAGTCGGCGCCTTTGATCGTATCGTAGAGATAGCGGCCCCCTCCATAGGTGTCCGCCCCGCTGGTCGTATCGGCAAACGGCAGCCAGATGCCGCCGCCGTACCCTTCGAGCCAGTAGATCGCGAGGCGCGCCTGCCGTCCGCCAACGACAAAGCGCACGTGGCCGACTCGGGTACAGCGCAGGATCCCGTCGGCCGCGAGTGAAACTTCGAAGGTGTCGCGCTTCGTTGCAAGTTCCAATAGGCCCTTCAGTCGCCACGCGGGGGCGTACGCATACCAGTCCACGCCGCGCCATTCGCGTCTTGCGTCCGGCGCGATGGGACTTTCCGGATGATCCCTGAACAGGCGGTCGCGTGCGGCGCGAAAGCGCTTGGCCGCACCTTCAGCATCCGCGACGCCGGAACGCACCGCCGCATATTCCAGGGCTACGCTGCGGCGCCACTCGGCCAGCGTGAACGGGCTGGCCGGCGCGCTCATGACTTGACTTCGCCCTTCAGTTCATTGGCCACGCCATGCAGCACATGGCCCGAAGGCACATGTTGCGCCGCCGACTCGACATGGCGTGTCTGGTCGTCGAAGAAGAAATCCGGTTCGAACTCCCGCAGGAAGGGTCCCTTTTCGCGGCCACCCAGGAACATCGCCTCGTCGACGTTCACATGCCAGTTCATGAGCGTGCGTATCGCGCGCTCGTGCGCCGGCGTGCTGCGCGCGGTCACCAGCGCAGTGCGCAGTCGCATCTGCACGGAACCACGATCGACCCGCTGCAGCCTGTGCAATGCCTCGAGCAGCGGCTTGAACGGTCCTGGTGGCAACGGCCGCGTTGCATGGTCCGCTTCGTGATTCTGGAAGGCGTTCAATCCTTGCGCCTGATACACACGCTCCGCCTCGTCGGCGAACAGTACGGCGTCGCCGTCGAACGCGATGCGTACTTCATCGGGGTGCGAATCGGTCACCCGCGACTGCGTATAGACCATTGCGGCCGGAAAACCCGCATTGAGCGCGCCACGAACGTCGTCGGCATTGGCGGAAAGGAACAGGTTGGCCTTCAGCGGGCCAAGATATGAAAAGGGCGCACGGCCACGGGTAAATACGCCACGTTCGATTCCCAGTGCGGCGCCTTTCACCGAACGGAATACGCGCAATCCCGAGACAGGGTCGTTGCGCGACAGAATCACCACCTCCACGCGCCGCACACCGTCGACGTTGAACGCCAGCAACTTGCGCACCAGCGGATAAGCCACGCCGGGCTTGGCGGGGGACTCCAGCCTCTCGAGCTGAAGGCGCATGTACTCTTGCGAGTCGGCCGTCTCGAAGACCTTGTTTTCTTCCTCGAAGTCGAACAGCGCGCGCGAACTTATCGCGACGACGAGTTGCTCCGCAGGCGGGGAATCGCTCATGCGAAAAGTATACGCGGCCGCGTTCCCGGTCGCCCTATCCCTTGCGTTCGCCATCGCGCAGGCAGGGCGCGTGCGCCCTGCACCACTTCTCCTGCCTGCGCCTGCGTGTATGGAGCTCTATTTCGGCGGAGCCGTGCAGGCGCCCACCCGCTTGCCGGAATACGCCTGCGTCATGTTCAGCGGCTGCCCGTCCATCGTGCCCGTCAATTGCATGCGGCCATCGTAGCTCCCCTCGGCGAAGTTCACCTCGCCGATTCCCACCATCTTGTTCCTGCCCTCGCAGACCATCTTGAACGTGTACTTGCCGCCAGAACGATTGGATTCGACCGTCTTGCATTCGCCACCCTTCCGGGGAATGAAGCTGTCCTCCTTGGACCCCTTGGCAATGCACGTGCGCGAAGTCTGTGGCGGCATCGCCATCGGCATGCCCGGCATCTCCATTTTCGTCGTGACCTCCCATAGTTCGTCCTTTTCCTGCGCGGCGGCAGGCTGGCCAACCGCGACGAACGCAGCGATGAACGCGGCAAGGCAAATTTGCATTGGTGACATCGATCTACTCCTGGAAAATGGGCAACGACCGGGGCTATTCCTGTTCGAGTTCTTGCAACACCGCGCGCAATTCCCCGACTGCCCAGGCCAGGTCCGACCGCGCGACGTTCAGTGGTGGAGCGATCCGCACCACGGTTCCATGGGTATCCTTGGACAGGATGCCCCGCAAAAGCAGGCGGTCCACGACTTTTCGCGCCGGCAGGCGCTGCGCATCGATTTCAACGCCGATATAGAGGCCGCGCCCGCGCACCTCGCTGATCAACGGGTTGTCGATCTGCTTTAGTTCCGCCATGAGCCACTCGCCCAGCTCGCGCGATCGTTCGCACAATTTTTCTTCCTCGAGCACATCCAGCGCCGCCATGGCCACCGCAGCCGCCAGCGGATTGCCGCCAAACGTGCTGCCATGATCGCCCGGCGTGAACACACGCATCACGTCGTGCGTCGCGACAAAGGCCGACACCGGCAACAGTCCACCGCCCAACGACTTGCCGAGGATCACGCCATCGGGCTGCACGTCGTCATGCTGGCATGCGAGCAGATAGCCGGTGCGGCCCAGCCCCGTCTGGATTTCATCGCAGATCAGGAGGACCCTGCGCTCGCGGCAGATGCGCGCACATTCGGCCAGCCAACCCGGGGGCGGCACGATGATCCCGCCCTCGCCTTGTATCGGCTCGACCACGAAAGCGGCTGTGTCCGGCGTAATCGCGGCGTCGAGTGCAGCGGCATCGCCAAAGGGAATCGTGACGAATCCCGGTGGAAACGGCCCAAATCCCTCGCGATATTGTGGTTCGGATGAAAAGCCGACGATGGCAATTGAACGTCCATGAAAGTTGCTTGCGCACACCACGATTTCCGCGCGGTCGGCCGGAATCCCCTTGACCGTATAGCCCCACTTGCGCGCAGCCTTCAGCGCCGTTTCGACGGCCTCGGCGCCGCCATTGGACGGCAGCGCGCGATCGAGGCCGGTCATCCGTGCCAGCCGCTCGAGCAGCGCCGGAAGCTTGTCGTTGTGAAATGCGCGCGATGTGACCGCGAGTTGTTGCGCTTGAGCGACTAGCGCGGCGACGATTTTCGGATGCGCATGACCGAAGCTGACCGCCGAATAGGCGCTCATCAAGTCCAGGTAGCGCTTTCCGTCGACATCGGTCAGCCATGCGCCCGCGCCCTGTCCCAGCACAACGGGTAAAGGGTCGTAATTGCGCGCGCCAAATGCACCTTCGCGCAGAATATGCGCTGCGGTCGCCTTGGACGCGGCGCGCAACACCGGTTGCTCGATATGTAGGGGCGCTTTCATGGATAACATGCTACGCCTGCCCGGGAAACGTCGAAAGACGGCGCCGCTCGCATCTGCGTACGGGCGAGAACTTGAGGTCGACTACGGGCGTTGGGTATCGATGTCCAGGTACCGCCAGATCGCGCCTCGAACCGGATGCGGCCTGTAATTGCGAACCCACGGCTGCAGGAGATGGTCCTCGATCCGGTGCTCCATCAGCCGCCAGGGCGCGTACGCGATGACCAGTTCCGTCATCCGGTCGAAAAGCTTCGTCCGCTCGGCCGAATCAGGCAACTTGTGCGCCGCGTCGTACAGCCGGTCATATTCCGGTAGGCTGAATCGCGCGTGATTTTCCTGCCCGATGTTGGGTCCGTACAACAACTGCATGAAATTTTCTGCATCCGGATAGTCGGCGTTCCAGCCATCCGTGCGCATCGGAATCTTGCCCTGGCGCGCCATCTTGCGCATTTCCTGCATCCGGTC
>JBDTPJ010000112.1:0-11706 GCA_039932755.1 Betaproteobacteria bacterium | reverse complement strand
ACAAGTCATCCAAACGGATGAGTGTCTTACCTATTCAATTCCTGCATGCTGCTTGTCAGCCTGGCGAGTGCCCGCGCGCAGGTCCAAAGCGTTGCAGCGGGGCGCCCGGTGAAAGGAGCAATGCCATGGCCATGTCCGATGTCCCCGTGTTCGATATAAATCCGAATTCGCCACCTCGACCCTTCGCCGTCGCCTCGTGGCTCGGCATGTCGCCCACAGAAATTCTGGCAGGACTTGCGGATGGCACCATCGCGCCACCGCCCGGGGCAGCGACCGACTGGCGCCCGCCTGGGTTCGCCCAACCGCAGGACAGCCCCGCGTCGCTTGAACAACCTTCTGCCGTGACCATCGATACGACGGTTCCCGTCGCCGGGCAACCGCCTGATCCCGCAACGACGACGGATGGGACACTTCGCGGGCCGGACCGGGCGCAGGTGCAGGCATGGTTCCAGGCGCTTGATTCCACGTTCGCTGTTGCCGCGTTCGATGCCATCTGGAGTCGCGCAGGCGATAACGACCTGGCGCGTGCGCAAAACCTTACGGGATATCTCGCACGCACGTTGCTTGGCGAAAAGTCCCTGCCTGTGGATGACGCAAGCCCCGTCGTCGCGAGCACGTCCAATACGGGTACGCCTGCCGGGACCATCGCGGCGCTGTCGGCATTTATCGCAGACCCTTCGCACAAGGCACACGTCGTTGACCTGGTCGGCATGGATGGCGCCGGCCTCGCCCGACTCGCCCGAACCGATGTGGGCTATCGCTACGCGCTGGCGCAGCTCGATTCGGTGGCCATCACAGGAAATCGCGCACTTTTCGCGATAGCCAACACCGATGGCGCGCTCGACCGCTTTGACCCGGATTCCGGCGAAGTCCAGTTGAGCGACGCCTGGCTCGGCGATCGCGCCAAGTTTCTGGCATGGAAGATGGCCGGTGATGCCGGCAACGACTTGACCATCAGCGGCGACCAAGGCTGGACATTCATTGATAAAACCAAAGTCGGCGCCGATGGCGAATCCTTGACGCTCCGGTTGGCACCGGCAAAAAAGTCGGCAATCGAGAATCAGGTAATTTTCGGCGCTGAGGGCGCGGATGATATCAAAGGCAACACGGGTACCGACCGCATCTACGGTGGGGGGGGCGACGATCGGCTGCGCGGCGGCGCGGGTGCAGACCATCTCGAAGGCGGCCACGGAGACGACCTGGTATCGGGCGGGTCCGGAAACGACGAGCTGGCGGGCAACCAGGGCAATGACGAGCTCGACGGCGGCCGCGGGTCCGATACTCTTGATGGCGGTAGCGGCGACGACATCCTGACGGGGGGACGCGGCGATGACCTTCTCGCCGGCGGTGACGGCAATGACGACTACGTGATCGACGCCGGTGACGGTTTCGACACAATTACCGATAGCGATGGCCAGGGAACGATCTTTCTGGATGACACCGCCATTACGGGAGCTGCTGCGTTGGCGCAGGACGGGACCTGGACTTCTGCGGATGGACGCCAGGACTACACGTTGGAGGGTGACGTGACCGGCGAGGGCACGTTGACCATTCGCTCGTATGCCGACGGCGTTGACCACCAGGGAAAGCCAGAAAACCTGATCCAGGTCCGCCACTGGCACGACGGCGACCTTGGAATTGCGTTGGGCTCCGCGCATACCGCAATCCCTCCAGTCGCTCCGCGTCCACCCGGAGTGCCCAATCCCGAACCTCCGCCTATATCGGATGTCTTCCCGGGTGTCACCGTGCCCACGACGCCTTCGGATGACGCGCCTACGAGCGCTGAGTCTGGCCAGGTGGCTTCCATCGACGCGCCGCAGCTAGTGGCGACGTCGACGTCCCAACCCGTCGACATCAATGACACGCTTGCGCAGTTTTTCGCATCATCGTCCCCAGGTGTTGCGGCCATCGACGCACGCCATATGCAACGGGCGGTGGCGGCGTTTACGTCGGTACCGGCGCCGCCCGACGTCTCGTATGCAGGTTCATCCGCCTGCGTATCGGGGAGCGGCGCGGTGAGCGTCGCGGATGTGGCGGGGGCTTTGGCAGGCGACTTCGGCGGCTACGATCTCGGCCATGAGTCAGCGTCCGGGCTCGTGCAATCGACCCCGGACTGGCATCAAATCGAAGCGGCCATGCTTCCATTCGAAGGTATTCCACGCGCAACCGACATAGGCGCCATGACTGCGCGGAGGTGAGCGCAGGACTCCAAAAGCAACCCGCGTGCGAATGGTCATTCGAGTATTGATGCATGTTTGGCTTCATTCGCGACGCACGCAATATCCCGCCGGAAAGTCGTCCGGCGGGAGATTTCCTTCCCGGTTCCCTGCGCTTGCTGGAGCAGCCGCCGTCGCCGATTCCTCGGCGACTGCTGTACTGGCTGCTCGCGCTGCTCGTGCTTGCGTCGCTGTGGCTCGTGTTCGGCCGTCTGGACATTGTCGCCGTGGCGGATGGCAAGTTGGCCCCACGCACCAGTCTCAAGATTGTGCAGCCTACCGATCCCGGAACAGTCGCCGAAATCCTTGTCACCGAGGGTGAGACCGTCTTGCCTGGCCAGTTGCTGCTGCGCCTCGATCCGGAATTGCAGCAGGCGGAAACGCGCGCGCTGCAGGGCGAACTGGCGCTGCGCACGTTGCAATTGCGACGCGTCGACGCCGAGCTCGCGGATCGTCCTCTGCAAAGGCAATCGGGAGACTCGACCGAAACCTTCGCGCGTACGGACGCGCAATATCGCGCCAATCGCGCCGCCTTGCAGGACGCGCTTGCGCAGGAGTCCTCCGCCCTCACACGCACGACCCAGGACCTGCGCGCGGCCATGGCAGTGCAAGACAAGCTGCGGCGAACGGTCCCGATCTACCAGACCATGGCGGCGCGTTACGCGACCCTGCAGTCCGAAGGCTATGTCAGCGAGTTGTTTGCACTCGAACGTCAACGCGACCGCATTGAAAAGGAACAGGACCTCGCGGCGCAGAATCACACAGTGGAGAGCCTGCGCGCCACGCTTGCGCAGGCACTGCGCCGGCTTGCCCAGGTGGACTCTACCTATCGCCAGCAACTGCACGCCGAGCGCGCGCAGGCGGCGGGACAGCGCGGCCGCACCGAGGAGGAACTCGCCAAGCAACTCCACCGCGCCAAGGCGGTGGAACTGCGGGCGCCGCAGTCCGGCATCGTCAAGGATCTCGCCACGCACACCATCGGCACGGTGGTGTCGCCGGGAACGGTCCTGCTGACCTTGGTGCCGATCGGCGAAGAACTCCAGGCCGATGTGCTGGTTCGGCAGGTTGACGCAGGCTTCGTGCACTTGGGGCAACGCGCCAGGATCAAGTTGGTTTCCTATCCTTTCCAGAAGTACGGCCTGCTCGAAGGTACGGTGGTCCACGTCAGTCCTGACGCCAGTGAAAACACCACCGCGCGGCGCGACAGCACGGATGACTCGACCTTACCGCTCACGCCCAACGGATACCGGGTGCGCATCGACCTTGCGGCCCAAAGCATCGGCTTTGATGGACACGCGTTACCGCTGAGTTCCGGTATGCAGGCCGCCGCGGAAATCCGCCTGGGTGATCGAACCTTGCTTGAATACCTGCTCGCTCCTGTGCAGAAGGCCTGGCACGAAGCTGCGCGCGAGCGTTGAGGCAGGCGTCATGCGCGACGACCCGGCTTCCGCTCCTGATTTGCCCCTATCGTCAAGGGATTTCGAGTGGGCCGTGGGAAGCCTGTGCAATCTGCAGCGGCTCATGTTCGACGCGGCGCTCGTGCGGCGGGAATTCCCGCCGCCACACTCGGCAGTCACGCTCGTGGATGCCCTGCGCCTGCTCGGGCTGGGCGTGCACATTGTGCAACGCGATGGACACGGTGTGGCACTGGCGCGCTTGCCCTGCCTGGTGTTCCTGAAGCATTCGAAGGTGCCGTCCAGCCAGTCCGACCATGCTATGGAAGCCTCCGGCCTTCCGCTCAAAGCATCTCCTCCCGTACCTTTCGCAATTGCCCTTCTGGTTAAGTCCGAAGGCGGGCGTCTACTTCTGTTCCCGGCAGGAACCAACGAGCCCGAAGTCGTCCTGGCGTCGGAATTCGAATCGCTCTATGCCGGCTATGCGCTGGAAGCAACCTATGCGCGACAAGGTTCCGCAGACGAGGACGATACGGGAAAGCATCCGGCATTCGGCTTTCGTTGGTTCTATGACGAGTTGTCCCGCCATCGTCTTGTGTGGCGCGATGTCCTGCTCGCGTCGCTTTTCATACAGCTCATTGCGCTGGCTACTCCGCTCTGTAGTCAGGTCATCATCGACAAGGTCATCGTTCACCAGACCACCAGCACGCTGCTCGTGATCGCGTCCGCGCTGGCGATATTCGTGCTGTTCGGCGGCGCCCTGGGCTGGATTCGCCAATATCTCGTGACCCACACCGGCAATCGCGTGGATGCGGTGCTGGGTGCGGCCGTGTTCAAGCACATGATGCGCTTGCCGTTGCGCTACTTCGAGCACCGGCCTACGGGCGTGCTCGCAGCGCGCTTGAACGGTGTGGAAACCATTCGCGAGTTCCTGTCGGGCGCCGCGATAACACTGGTGCTGGACCTGCCGTTCCTCTTGTTGTTTCTCACGCTGATGTTCTTCTACAGCGTGTGGCTGTCGGTTATCACCCTCGGCATTTTGGCGCTGGTGGTCGGCTTGAGCGTCGCAGTGGCGCCCATGTTGCGCGCACGGCTCAACGATCAGTTCATGCTTGGCGCACGCAACCAGGCGTTCGTCACGGAGTATGTCGCGGGACTGGAGACCGTCAAGTCGCTGCAGATGGAGCCGCAACTGGAACGCCGCTACGAATCATTCCTTGGTGCATACCTCGAGGCCAACTTCTCCACGCGGCAATTGGGCAACACCTACAACACGCTGGCTTCCGGCTTGGAGCAACTACTGAACATGGCCATCCTGTGCCTGGGCGCGTGGCTCGTCATGCGCGGTCCAGACTTCACCGTGGGCATGCTGGTGGCCTATCAGATGTTCGCGTCCCGGGTGTCGCAGCCGGTGCTCAAGCTGGTCGGCTTGTGGCAGCAATTCCAGCAGGCGACCATTGCGGTTCGTCGTCTGGGCGACATCATGAACGTTCCCATGGAGCCTTGGTCCATCGCGCCAGCGCGCGAGGGCGCCGGCGCGGGCAGCATCGAGTTTCGCGACATCGGCTTTCGCTATGCCCAGGACCGACCCTTTGTCGTGCGCAATTTTCACCTGATCCTGGCCCCAGGCGAGTGCGTCGTCGTCATGGGTCCGTCCGGCGCGGGCAAGAGTACGCTCACCAAGCTGCTGCAGGGGTTCCTGTTGCCAACGGAAGGCCAGGTGCTGCTGGACGGGCATGACGCCCGTCACCTCGCCGCCAACGAGCTGCGCGGCTACTTTGGTGTGGTCCCGCAGGAGACGATCCTGTTCTCGGGCACTATCCTCGACAACCTGCTGCTCGCCAATCCCATGGCCACGTTCGAAATGGCGGTGCAGGCGGCCAGGCTCGCGGAAATCCACGACACCATCGAGTCCCTTCCCGCCGGGTACAAGACCGACGTCGGCGAACGCGGTGTCGGCCTTTCGGGCGGCCAAAAGCAGCGCATTGCCATCGCCCGCGCGCTGCTCAAGCGGCCACGCGTCCTGATATTCGACGAGGCAACGAGCGGGCTGGATATCGACGTCGCTGAGCACTTTGCGGCGACCATCGCGCGTTTCAAGGGCAAGGTGACCATCCTTTTCGTGACGCATCGTGCGCCGGAGCGACTCGTTCCCGACCGCGTTGTCCATCTCGCGCAAGCGGAAATTTTCGGACACCGGTAGCGTGGCTTCGCGCCGTGTCGGTCGGCGCCGGAATTCGTGCCAGAATGCCGCATGGATGCCACCGACGCGTTTCTAGAGTGAACAACTTGCTCGAACGGGTTTTGTACTTTGCAGGCCTCCTGTTCGTCGCTTGCAGCAGCGCGAGCGCCACCGAAATCACGGTTTCCGGCCTGTTCCCCAACAAGGCCGTAGTGCAAATCAACGGCGGATCGCTGCAAACAATGACGGTGGGACAGAAGACACGCGAGGGGGTCACGCTGCTCTCGGTGGACCGCGACACCGCGATGTTTGACGTAGACGGTCAACGCCAGACATTGGGATTGGGGCGCGCGCGCATGGCAGCCAGTGCGCCTTTGGCCGAGTCGGCCGTGTTGACCGCGGATAGCGTCGGACACTTCGCGGCGGACGGAAAGGTGAACGGCCTGCCGGTCAGGTTTGTGGTGGACACCGGCGCCACGCTCATCTCATTGCCGGTCGCGGAGGCGCGCCGACTTTCCCTCGACTATCACAAGGGCCAGAAGGCACTGATGGGGACGGCCAACGGCACTGCCGTAGGTTACGTGATCAAGCTCGATACCGTCAGCATCGGGAATGTGACGATGCATGGTGTCGACGCCGTCGTCATGGACGGCAAGGGCCTCACCACATCACTGCTCGGGATGAGTTTTCTCAATCGCATGAACATGAAGCGAGAGGGAGACATCATGACACTGACCCGGCGCTATTGACGAACTGCGACCCGGCGTGTGCGCAGTTCCTAGTTGGTGACGTAGACGATCCGCGGCGCATTTTCGTCATTTGCGCCCGATTCGAACGGCTTTGGCATGGCGACACCGTAGCCCTGCGCGTAGTCGACGCCGATCTCGCGCAGCCGCTCGAGGATTCCCTCGTGCTCCACATATTCGGCTATGGTGCGCTTGCCCATCACGTGGCCGATTTGGTTGATCGCCTCGACCATCGCGTTGTCAATCGGATCGGCCAGCATGTCGCGCACGAAGCTGCCGTCGATTTTCAGGAAGTCGACCGGCAAGTGCTTCAAGTACCCGAACGACGACATGCCGGAGCCGAAGTCATCCAGCGAAAAGAGGCAACCCAGCGTTTTCAGTTCGCTGATAAAGCGCGTGGCCTTGGCGAGGTTGGCGATCGCGGCGGTTTCCGTGACCTCGAAACAGACACTGCCTTTGGGCGCGCCCGATCGTGTGAGTTCCGCGCGAATGAAGTCGAGAAAGCGTTCGTCGCCGATCGATGCGCCCGACAGGTTGATGATGCAGGTCTCGGCCTCGCGCACATTGCTGCGCCTCGTGGCCATTGTCGTGAGCGCGGTGTGCGTGACCCAGCGGTCGATTTGCGACATGAGGTTGTAGCGCTCCGCAGCGGGAATGAATGCCATCGGTGGCACCAGTTCGCCGCGCTCGTCGATCATGCGCACCAGCAGCTCGAACATCCGGGTTGACTTCTGGCCGACGTCGACCGGTACGATTGTCTGGCTGTAGAGGCAGAACCGGCCGGCCGTGAGCGCGTCCTGGATGCGGCCCACCCATTCCATTTCGCCGTGGCGCAGCGCCAGTTCGGTGTCTTTGGGATGGTAGAGTTGCACCCGGTTTCGGCCCTTTTCCTTGGCCATGTAGCACGCGGCGTCCCCGGCGGAGAGTACTTCCGTGAGCGTCAGCGTGCCGTCGGACATGTTTACCAGGCCAACGGAGACTCCCACTGCAAACGTGCGCTGATTCACGACGAAGTGAAAATCCGCAATGGATTGGCGCAGCGTGTCCGCGATGCGCACGGCGTGCTCGATCTGGCAGTTCTCGAGCAACACGCCGAACTCGTCCCCGCCCAGGCGCGCGAGCGTATCGCCCTCGCGCAGCCGCTCCTGCAGCACGACGCTGATCTGGCGCATGAACTCGTCGCCCGCCGCATGGCCGCAAGTGTCGTTCACGACCTTGAACTGGTCGAGGTCGAGATACATCATGGCGTGATGTCGGCCCTGTTCGCGCGCGCTGGTCAGGGCATGATCGAGTCGGCGCTCGAATTCGCGCCGGTTGATGAGCCCCGTCAGGGTGTCGTGGGTTGCCTGGTATGAAAGCTGGGTTGCAAATTCGCGCTCGCGCCGCACATCGTGTAGCACCAGTGCCACACCGGTGATGCTCCCGACACGGTCGCGAATCGGCGCGGCCGATTGGTCGATGGCAATCTCCACCCCATCGCGGCGCAGCAGCACGACGTTGGAGGTCACGCGCACTGTAGTGTCCTCGCTCAACACGCGCGCTACGGGATCAGCAACGGGCTGGCGCGTGGCCTCGTCCATCATCGAACACACGGTAGATAGCGGCAGGCCGCGCGCCTCGCGCATTTTCCATCCCGTCAGTGTTTCCGCCACAGGATTCAGATACTCGACGCGGCCGTCGACGTTGGTGGTGATCACGGAGTCGGCGATGGATGCGAGCGTGACCTGCGCGCGTTCCTTTTCGGCATACACCTGCGCTTCCACCTGCTTGCGGTCGGTTATGTCCGTGACCGAACCGGCCATGCGTACTGCCCAGCCCGAAGCATTGCGTACAGAGCGGCCGCGGGCGCGGAACCAGCGATATTCACCGGACTTGCACCGGCAGCGAAACTCGACGTCGAAAGGCGCGTTGTAGCGCAAGTGTGCGGACGTGGCGTTGCGGGTCGGTTCGCGGTCGTCCGGATGGAGCAATGCGACGAAGCCCGTCGAGGTGTGGTCCATCTCCTGTTCGCCGTAGCCGACCAGTTCACCGCAACGTGGCGAGAAATAGACTTCCCCGGTGAGCACGTTCCAGTCCCACAGGCCGTCGTTGCTGCCCGAAACGGCAAGATGGAAGCGCTCGTCGCTGGCCCGCAGAGCCGTCTCGAGGGCGTTGCTCCGATGCAGCATGCGCCGAGACAGGAGAATTCCGAGCAGGCTCAAGAGCAGCGCCGCAGCCAGCGTTGCGGCTTGCAATACGGTCAGCGTCTTTCGCGACGCCTCGCCCAGCGTATAGGAAAACGAGTCCTCCAGCGGCGTCAGCCGCGCGTTGATGGCGTTGATCTCGTCCAGCGTCGGGCGCAGTGCGGCAGCATCGCGGATTCCGCCTTGCACCTGCGCATGCAGACGCCGCGCAGCATCCTCCAGGGCCTCGATGTCGAGATCGGCCTTGGCCCAAATGCTGATGGCGCGTTCCATATAGTTCAGGTTTCGGTAGCGCCGGTACAGAGAGATCATGCCGTCGATGTCGTCGGGGTGGTTGCGCCCGTCGAGAAAGCCGTGGCGTGCGATTGCGTAGTTCGGTTCGATCCTGTCCAGTTCCTCGCGCGCGCGGCGATCCCCCAGGGGAACCACGATGGCGCCACGGTAGCGCTCGAAATCGTTCTCCACCTGCGTCCTGGCGTAGAGGTTGAGCGCCGCCACCGACTCCTTCTGCGCCTTCGACCAAAGGCTTTCGGCGCCGACATACGCGCGGACCGATGACAGGATCCCGGTGCTGAATTCGCTCAGCACGACCAGCAGCACGACGATGGCGAGGAACGGCCATACGATCTGCAGCAGCCGCCGGCTGATGGGTACGAATTTCACGATCTGGCGCACGGGAAGGGTGGGAGCGGTCCGTGGGCTTTTGGGGCCGAGCCAGGAACTCAGAGAATACTAGTCCCCGAACTCCTGGATGATTGCCTCGATCTTGGTGCGGTCGGCCAGAAATGCATCGACGCACGTCGGGTCGAAGTGCTTGCCGCGCTGGGCCTTCACGAACTCGATGCTCTCGTCGATCGGCCACGCGTGCTTGTACGGACGCACGCTTACCAGCGCATCGAACACGTCCGCGACCGCCACGATTCGCGCAACCAGTGGAATGTCCTCGCCGTGCAATCCATTGGGATAGCCGCAGCCATCGAATTTCTCATGGTGCCCGAGCGCGATGATCGCGCCCATCGACAGGTACTTGGAGGGGCTGCCCTTCAGGATGTCGTAGCCGATGCGGGGATGGGTCTTCATGATGTCAATTTCCGGGACAGTCAACGGCCCTTCCTTCAACAACACCGAGTCGGGGATGCCGATCTTGCCGATGTCGTGCATCGGTGCGGCGACTTCCAGCACGTGCACCGTTTCATTGCCGAGTCCCAAGTGCTGGCCGATGAGCGCCGAATACTTGGCCATCCGCATCAAGTGATTGCCGGTGGTCTTGTCGCGGAATTCGCCGGCCTTGGCCAGCTTGGACAGCGTTTCCAGTTCGCGTTCGTGAATTTCCGCTACGGATTTGTCGACCTGGTATTGCAGAACGCGGGCCTGGTCGGACAACACGATCTTGTGCCGGCGCAGGTCAAGCAAGTTGGCGCAGCGGGCGCGGGTTTCATGCTCGTCCAATGGCTTGATCAGGAAGTCGGTGGCACCGGCCTCCAGCGCGTCGTAGCGAACCTTGCGGTCATCCACCACCGTGATCACCACGATAGGCACGTCCACGCAATGCGGCAGCGCGCGCAGCTGCTTGACTAACTCGATGCCGTCGAATTCGGGAAGCTTATAGTCCGTCAAAACGATGTCGACGCGATTGTTGCGCGCGAACTCGAGCGCGCGCGAGGGCGTGTCGAAGAGTTCGAGATTGAGCTTGCCGTCGATCTGGCGGACGATTTCGGCCAGGAGCAGGCGGCTGGAGAACAGGTCGTCGATAATCAGGACGGTATTGCGCTGGGCTCGCGCAAACGCGAGCTCGGACACGACCCCTGATCCGGGCATTGAGGTTCTGGGCTGGGCGCTCATAGGCTCCCCCTTCCATAGTTTTGATACGCCATGGTAAATCCATCAAGCAAAAACGATGCCGGCAAACCAATGCCCGCGTGATGGGATTTTCGATGGTGGGTGACCCTGCCTTGGAAATCCAAGGCGACGGGGCCAAGTTGCGATTCCGCGTGGACCAAACTCTGGCCGGCTCTTGCCGGTACCGACCCAACAAAAAAGCCGATCCGACGGGCCCGGAGCGGCTTTATCTTGGGTGTCACCACCGCGAATTCAGACTTCACTGACAAAGACCTGTGGTCGGGGCGAGAAGATTCGAACTTCCGACCCCCTGCACCCCATGCAGGTGCGCTACCAGGCTGCGCTACGCCCCGACCGAACCGACAATTATACGCGTTCACGGCCGCTCAGGACGAACCCAGGATGTGACGGATTTCCGCAAGCTCATGCCGCAGGTCGGCGGGGTCGAGGTCCGCTTCGAGGGGGGCGGCCACCACGGTTGCCGAGCTGGTAAGCGCCCGGGCGGCGGCGCGCGGTTCATTGGCTTCGGACTCCAGCCGGTGCCTTGCGCCATTGATCGTGAAACCCTGTTCGTACAGGAGGTCACGGATGCGCCGGATCAGCAGGACTTCGTGGTGTTGGTAGTAGCGCCGGTTGCCGCGCCGCTTGACTGGCTTCAACTGGGTGAATTCCTGCTCCCAATATCGAAGCACGTGCGGCTTTACCGCACACAGATCGCTCACCTCGCCAATCGTGAAATAGCGCTTGGCGGGGATAGGCGGAAGGTCGGCGTTAACTCGGCTGGGATCCGGCATGGTTCGCGGCTTCGACCATGGCCTTCAATTTCTGGCTTGCATGAAACGTCACCACGCGGCGCGCGGTGATCGGAATTTCCTCGCCGGTCTTGGGGTTGCGCCCCGGCCGCTGCGGCTTTTCACGCAACTGGAAATTGCCAAAGCCGGATAACTTGACCGATTCGCCGGCTTCGAGCGCGATGCGCACTTCCTCGAAGAAGCGTTCGACCATGTCCTTTGCTTCGCGCTTGTTGAGCCCCAGCTGTTCGAAGAGAAGGTCGGCGAGTTCGGCTTTGGTGAGCGTCATGGTCAACTCGTGTGCGGTATCAGGTGCGGACTCAGTTGCGAGCTCAGGTGCGTAGCTAGGTGCGTA
>JBDTPJ010000111.1:0-11733 GCA_039932755.1 Betaproteobacteria bacterium | reverse complement strand
GGCGGTCGACATGCTGACCAAGGCGGCGATCAAGGAAATGATCGTGCCCTCGCTGCTGCCGGTGCTCGTTCCGGTCGTCGTGGGTCTCGTGCTCGGTCCCCAGGCGTTGGGCGGCATGCTGATGGGCA
This sequence comes from Betaproteobacteria bacterium, assembly GCA_039932755.1. GTDB lineage: Bacteria > Pseudomonadota > Gammaproteobacteria > Burkholderiales > Casimicrobiaceae > VBCG01. The sequence goes on along the minus strand of JBDTPJ010000111.1, from coordinate 11,605 downwards.
CAATCATTACGGGTATCTTCGTCGCGATCTCGATGACTACCGGTGGTGGCGCCTGGGACAACGCGAAGAAGTACATCGAGGATGGCCACTTCGGCGGCAAAGGCTCGGAAGCACACAAGGCGGCCGTGACCGGCGACACGGTCGGCGATCCATACAAGGACACGGCGGGCCCGGCAATCAATCCCCTGATCAAGATCATCAACATCGTTGCGCTGATGATCGTGCCGCTGCTCGCCTCGTGGGGCATGGGTCACAAGGAGCCGGTGAAGGCCGCTGCGCCGATGGCCACGCCACCGGCGATCATTGCGGCAGCGCCCGTTATTGCGACGCCGGCGCCGGCAGCAGTGACCGCGCCCGCTGTCGTGTTGGTCGAAGTGGTAAAGCTCTACTTCGTCACGGGCAAGGCCGAACTGCCGACCGACGCCGCCGCCAAGCTGGCGCCGCTCGCGGACAAGGCCAAGGCAGGCGCCAAGGTCAAGGTCTCGGGCTACCACGATGCGTCCGGTGATCTCGCGCAGAACCAGGAGTTGGCCAAGCAGCGCGCCATTGCCGTTCGCGATTACCTGAAGTCGGTAGGCATCGCCGAAGACAAGGTCGAGCTCGCCAAGCCCGAGCTGTCGACCGGTTCGGGTGACGAGGCCGAAGCGCGCCGCGTCGAAGTGAGCATCGTGCCGTAACTTGGGCGGCCTTCAGTCGTGAGGGAGTGGCAGCGGAAGTTTCGCTGCCCCTTTTTTTGGGATTTGATGGGTTCCCTGCTATCAGGTCTAGCCCCGGAAACTACAATGGTGCGTCCCATTGAACCGCGGTCACCCATGTTGCGTCATTCTGCCCTGGTGTTCCTGGCACTTCTCGCTCCATTCGCCAGCGCGCAGGACACGGCGCCCGAGCTTGCGAGTGGCTGGACCGACCGGGCGCCGGTCTCCGCGCCGCACTGGATGGTGGCGGCCGCCAATCCGTTGGCGGTGGACGCAGGCGCGGCCATCCTGAAGCAGGGCGGCAGCGCAGTGGATGCTGCGATTGCCGTGCAACTCGTGCTCGGACTGGTCGAGCCGCAGTCCTCGGGCTTGGGCGGGGGCGCCTTCATGCTGCTGCATGAGGGCAAGACGAAAAGGCTCACCGTCTACGATGGGCGCGAGGCCGCGCCCGCCGCCGCGACGCCGGACCGCTTCATGCAGGGCGGCGCGCCGATTTCGTTCTTTCGCGCAATCAGCGGCGGCAAGTCCGTCGGCGTGCCCGGTACCGTTCGCCTGCTCGAGACCGTGCACCGCAAGCACGGTCGGTTGCGCTGGTCCGAACTATTCGTGCCGGCGATCACGCTCGCCGAGCAGGGATTCGCTGTCTCGCCGCGCTTGCATTCACTGATCGCGGGCGAGGGCAACTTCACGCAGTCGCGCGCACGATCTTACTTCTTCGGCCAGGACGGCAAAGCGCTCGCTGCCGGAGCGATCCTCAGGAATCCCGCCTACGCAGCCACACTGCGCAGAATCGCTGCCGGCGGGGCCGATGCGTTCTACAAGGGCGAAATCGCGCGCGATATCGTCGATACCGCAAACCAAACACCCACCGATCCGGGGGATCTCACGCTCGCGGATCTAGTGAACTATCGCGTCGTGTTACGCGAACCGGTATGCGATTCCTATCGCGCCTATCGCATCTGCGGCATACCTCCGCCATCCTCCGGCGGCATCACCGTATTGCAGATGCTGAAGATGCTCGAGCCCTTCGACGTGCGGGCGATGGGGCCGGCGACGTTCTGGAGCGTGCACTTTTTCAGCGAGGCAGGCCGCCTCGCATTTGCGGACAGAAACGTGTTCGTGGCGGACCCTGCCTACTTCACGGTTCCCGCGGGATTGCTCGACTCCGACTACCTGCGGGAGCGTTCGGCGCTTATCCGAGCCGACGCGAGCATTGGCGTGGCCGCGCCCGGCAATCCTCCCGAGAAGCTGACTGCAGTGCGAAAAGTTGCGCTCGGAAAAGATGGCGCACTCGAACTCCCGTCGACCTCGCACATTTCCATCGTCGACAAATTCGGCAACGCGTTGGCGATGACGACGACGATCGAGTTCGGGTTCGGCAGCCGGCTGATGACGCAAGGCGGCTTCCTGCTCAACAATGAACTGACGGATTTTTCGTTTGCGCCGACCGACAACGGCAAACCGGTGGCCAATCGCGTGGAACCAGGCAAGCGCCCACGTTCGGCAATGTCGCCCACCCTCGCCTACGACAAGTTCGGACGGGTCGCAATCGTGACCGGATCGGCGGGCGGTCCCGCCATCATCAATCACGTGGTGAAGACGCTGATCGGAATCATCGATTGGGATCTCGATCCGCAGGCCGCCGTTGCGTTACCGAACTTCGGCAGCCGCAATGGTCCGACCGAACTGGAGCGCGACACGGCCGTGGCGGCGTTGGAACCTCGCTTGAGGGCGCTCGGGGCGACGGTGAGGGTGTCCAGCCAGAACAGCGGGTTGCAGGCAATTGTGCGGACCAAGTCGGGGTGGATTGGCGGCACCGATCCGCGACGGGAGGGTGTGGTCAGGGGTGAATAGGGACCGCAACAGCGCGTCCCGGCGTTGGCCCGCGACGAGCGGAACCGTTACCATCCGGATTGGCGAAAATCCTGAGAGTGGGCAGGGCGGGAACGTGAATACGAACGCAAAGCCATGATTGAGAACCCGTGACTCCCCACTCGCCCGTGCATCGCGTCGTCGTCGTGGGCGGCGGGGCGGGCGGCTTGCCGCTGGCCACGCGCCTGGGCGAGAAATTCGGCAAGCGCGGGCGCGCCGACATCACGCTGATCGACCAAAATGCGACCCACCTGTGGAAGCCGCTGCTGCATGAGGTCGCGGCTGGGCGCATGGATGCGGACGCGCATGATCTCGACTACCTCGCCATTGCCCACTGGCACCATTTCCGTTTCAAGCAGGGATCGGTGACCGGCATCGACCGGACGCGGCGCGAGATGGCGCTGTCCGAAGTGCGCGACGAGGACGGCGCCGCGATGCTGCCTGCCCGCGTCGTGACTTACGACACGCTGATCATCTGCGTGGGCAGCATCAGCAACGACTTCCGCGTGCCGGGCGTTGCGGAACACGCGGCCGTCCTGGATACGTTGCGCGATGCCGAGCGCTTCCATCGCCGCCTGCTCTCGGCATGCGTGCGCGCCGATGCCAATGCCATGGCGGGCACGCCGACCGGAGTCTCCATCGTGATCATCGGTGCGGGCGCGACCGGTGTTGAACTCGCCGCCGAAATTCGCCACACCACGGCGGCCCATGCCGCCTACGGTCTGGAGCATCTCGATGCGCGCAAGGACATCCGGCTTACGCTGATCGAAGCGGCACCGCGCATCCTGCCCCCGCTATCCGAGCACGTCGCGGAGGCGGCTACCGAATTGCTGGAGCGCCTGGACGTGGCGGTGCGCACCAACGAGCGCGTCACCGGCGTCACGCAGGAAGGCGTCACTACCGCCTCCGGCACATTTTATCCCGCCGATCTCGTCGTCTGGGCGGCGGGCATCAAAGCGCCCGACTGGCTGGCGTCGCTCGGCGGTCTCGAAGTCAATCGCAGCAACCAGCTGATCGTTGGCGCCACGCTGCAAACCACGCGCGACCCGGACATATTTGCGTTCGGCGATTGTGCGGCAGCACCGTGGCAAAGCGCGCTGGTCGCCGGGGTTACAGTACCGCCGCGCGCGCAGGCGGCGCATCAGCAGGCAACGTTGTTGGTCAAGTCGATTCGGGCCCGTCTCGAAGGCAAGCCGCTGCCCGAGTTTCACTTCCGCGATTTCGGCTCGCTGGTGTCGCTGGGCGAACTCTCCGCGGTCGGCAACTTGATGGGCCGCTTGATCGGTGGCAACTTGCTGATCCAGGGCATGATTGCGCGCTGGATGTATGTCTCGCTGTACAAGATGCACCAGGTTTCGATCCACGGTCTGACGCGGGTGGTCTTCGATACGCTGGGACGCAGCTTGCGCGGCGGCGTCGAGCCGCGCGTGAAGTTGCACTGATGAGTCCATTTGTGAACGCTGACGCTGGTCGCCTATGCGTTCGCGTGGTGGTGCTACGTTCGAAGCGACCGTGCTTGTCCGCTGGGCTACGCGTGGCTCACGCGGCCCGCTTGAGACGTCGCGATCACCAGATCGAAACGCGCTCCTTGGGCGGCCGGTACATCTTGTCGCCTTCCTTCAGCTTGTACGTGTTGTAGAACGCGTCGAGGTTGGATAGCGGGCCGTTCACCCTGAATTTGTCCGGCGAATGCGGGTCCGACTTCAGGTTGACGACCGTGTACTCCTCGCGCGACTTGTCGCGTTGATGCTGCGCGACATTGAGGAAAAATCGTTGATCGCCGGTTAGTCCGTCGATGACAGGCGCTTCCTTGCCCTCCAGTGACAGCCGATAGGCCTTGTAGGCGATTGCTAGGCCGGACAGGTCGGCGATATTTTCGCCCAGCGTCAGTTTCCCGTTCACGTTGTAGCCAGGCACCGGGCTGTAGGCATCGAACTGCGCGACCAGTGCCTTGGTCTTTTCATTGAAGCGCTTGTGATCGTCCGCGGTCCACCAGTCGCGCAGGTTGCCGTCGCCGTCGAACTGGCTGCCGGAATCGTCGAAGCCGTGGCTGATCTCATGCCCGATGGTCATGCCGATGGCGCCGTAGTTGGCCGCGTCGTCGGCGGCCGGATTGAAATTGGGCGGCTGCAGGTAGGCGGCCGGGAACACGATCTCGTTCATCAGCGGGTTGTAGTAGGCGTTGACTGTCTGCGGCGTCATGCCCCACTCGCTGCGGTCGATGGGCTTGCCCAATTTGTCCAGGTTGCGGTTGAACTCGAAGCGATTGGCGCGCATGACGTTGCCCACGATGTCGTCGGGCTTGATCTCGAGTTTCGAGTAATCGCGCCATTTGTCCGGATAGCCGATCTTGATAGTGATCTTGGCGAGTTTGGCGAGGGCTTCCTTCCTGGTTTCCGGGCTCATCCAGTCTAGCGTGTCAATGCTCTGCTTGTAGGCCGCGATCAGGTTGGCCACCAGCTTCTCCATCTGCGCCTTGCTTTCCGGCGGGAAGTTCTTGGAAACATAGACGTTGCCCAAGGCTTCGCCGATCGCGTCGTCGACCACCACGACGCCGCGTTGCCAGCGCGGACGCATCTTCGGCGTGCCGTAGAGCGTCGTGCCATAGAAGGCGAAGCGCTCGTCGACGTAGGCCTTGTTGAGGAATCGCGCGTAGTTGCGCAGCACTTGCCAGCGGAAATAGGACTTCCAGGCGGAAAGCGGCGTCCTGGCGAAGAGTTCAGCAAAGGACTTGAGGTAACTAGCGTTGTAGAGCACCACGTCGCCGGCCTTGGCCGAGGCGCCGGTGGCCGCCAGGTACGCCGTCCAATCGAAACCCGGGGCAAACGTCGGCAGTTCGGTGATCGCGATTTTCTGATACGTCTTGACCGGGTCGCGGTTGTCTACCTTGGTCCAGTGGATGCGGGCAATGGCGGTTTCGAGCGCGACGATCTGCGCCGCGTCCTGCTTGGCGGTCTTGCTCCCTGCCATCGTCAGCATGCGTTCAATGTGCTTCTGATATTTCTTGCGGATGCCGACCAGTCGCGCGTCGGTATCGTCGACGTAATAGTCGCGGTCGGGCAGGCCCAAGCCGCCCTGCGAGAGATAGGCGATGTAGGCCGTCGAATTCCGCTTGTCCTGTTGGATGTCGAAGTCCACCGGTGTGGAAACGCCGATCTGGTTGAAGTGCGCGAACAGCGGCGCCAGCGCAACCTTGTCCTTGATCTGGTCGATGGCCGCGAGTTCGGCGGCGAGCGGCTGCAACTTCAACCTTTCGATCCGCGCCTCATCCATGAAACTCCGGTACAGGTCGCCCACCTTGCTTGCTTCCGCGGATTGCGTGGACGACTTGGCGCGGGCCGACTCCTCGATGATGAGACGCAACTTTTCCTGCGCATCCTCGTGGAGCACATAGGCGGGACTCCAGCTCGGCTTGTCGGCCGGAATGATCGTCGTTGCCAGCCACTTGCCGTTGGCGTAGGTATAGTAGTCATCCGCGGCACGGACGGCCGGGTCGATGGTCTGGACTTCGATTCCGGAAAGGGCGGCAGCATTCAGCGTCCCGGACAACGCAGCGGCGCTGCAGGCTAGGGTCAGGTATTTCTTCACGAGAAGCTCCCGGTCAGTCTAGTCTGGAGGCGAAGGCAATGGACTTCGCAAAGGCCGGCAGTATGCCACCGCAGGGGTGTGGGCAGGTTGCCCACGGGATATACTCCGCGCCGCGCCGACGAAATGCCGCCGGCGGCGACCAATCGTCCTCCCGTGACCGCCCAGCTCTTCTCCGCGACCATCCTGCTGATCCTGGTGCTCGATCCTTTCGGCAACCTGCCGATCGTCGTGTCGGTGCTGGCCAAGGTCCCGCCCGAGCGCCGGGCGCGCGTGGTGCTGCGTGAGTGTCTCTTCGCCTTCGTCATCCTGATCGCATTCATGGCGGGCGGGCGCACGTTCATGCAGTGGCTGCAACTGTCCGACGAGTCGCTGGCGATCGCCGGGGGGATCATCCTGTTCCTCATTGCGTTGCGGATGGTGTTTCCACACCCGGACGGCGTGTTTGGCGACTCCAAGGGCGGCGAGCCCTTCCTGGTGCCACTGGCCGTGCCCTCCATTGCCGGTCCCTCGGCATTGGCCACGGTGATGCTGATGGCGTCGCGCGATCCCGCGCACCTCCCGACCTGGGCAATTGCGCTCACGGTCGCCATGCTGCTCACGACGGTGGTCTTGTTGGCCGCGCAACGCCTGCAGGAATTGTTCGGCGAACGCGCCATCGTGGCCTTCGAGCGCCTGATGGGACTGGTGCTGACCGCGCTTGCGGTGGAGATGCTGCTCAATGGCATCCGTACTTTTGTCGGACACCTGCCGCAGTGAACGACACACAAGCTGAAAAAATCGAAATCGCGGTTTGGGACTGGCCGGTGCGCGTCGTGCACTGGTCCCTCGTGGCGCTGGTCGCGACGTCGATCACGACGGGACTGACCGGCGGCGAGGCGACAATGGTGTGGCACATGCGCGCGGGCGAGACCTTGTTGGCGTTGGTGCTGTTCCGGATTCTCTGGGGCTTCGTCGGCAGCCGCAATGCGCGTTTCACATCGTTCCTGCGGGGGCCGGCCAAGGTCACTGCCTACCTCAAGTCGGTGCTGCGACCACCACGAACGCAGCATGCCGCGCACAATCCGATCGGTGGCTGGATGGTGGTCGCGTTGCTTGTCGCGCTGCTCGCCCAGTGCTGCCTCGGGTTGTTCACGCACGACGAAGTGATGAGCGAAGGACCTCTGGTCAAGCTGGTCAGCGAGAACTTGTCGGACGTCCTGAGCTGGCTGCACCGCCGTGGCTGGTGGGTGGTGGCGGGCCTGGCGTCGGTGCATATCGTCGCCGTCACTTGGTATTTCGTCGCCCTGGATGAAAACATCGTCTATCCGATGGTCTCGGGGACCAAGAAGCTGCCACCGGCGGCGGGCAATTCCTCCGACGCCGCGGCGTCGACTTCCCGCGCGCTGATGCTGCTCGCGCTCTGTGCGCTAGCCGTATGGTGGACGGTCAACCGGCTCTGAATTCGCGCGTTAAAGGGACCAAGGAGATTTCAGTCCGTGCCGCTTCATCGAACAGGAGTTATAAATGCGTCTCGGAAATTCGAATTCCAGTTTCAACTGCCAGCACTTCTGGCAATAGTCGTGATGGGCCTCGCGGCCTGTGGTGATCAAAAGCCCGCAGCGCCGGTTGCGAAGATGGAGGCGCCCGCTGCGGCGGACGCAGCCAATGTGAAAGACGCCGTCGCAGTCGCGACCGACGCGTATGTCTATGGCTACTCGCTCATCACGACCGAGGTCACGCGCGTCCAGATGAGCAATGTGCCCAAGCTCGCGGGGCTGACAGCGCCCATGGGCCAGTTCATCAACGTTCCCCGCTATCCGCCCGCGGATTATCGTGGCGTATCCGCCCCCAACGCGGACAGGACTATAAGGCCGTCAACGCGCTGCAAGCCAGGTACAGCATCACGCCGTTGTCCGCCTGGGGCAAGCCGTACACGCCCGTCGCCTCCCCGGTGAATGCCAATCCTGGCTTCTCGATGACCGCCAAGCCTCAGCAGGTGATTCTCGACCTCGACACGTCAGGGTACTTCAGCCTGATGGCGAAGCTCATGTGCAAGGACGCGCCGGCGGCGGCGGAAGACGCGCCCATGCTCGCAAGAATGGCCACGCTCGGCATCGAGCCGTGCAAGCCGTTCGACATGACCAAGCTCGACCCCGCGGTGCAGGCGGCGCTGAAGGATCTACCGCAAACCACGCTCAAGTCGATCGAGGCCAGCAAGGAAAGCATCGGCAAGATCGAGAACGGCTGGGTGATCTCCAAGGGACTCGGGCTGTACGGCACCGACTACATGAAGCGCGCCGTGGTCGCGGCCTTCGGGTGGCCGGCAAACCGGGAGGAAGACGCGCTCTACCCCTATACGACGGTGGACTCGAAGGGCGAAAAACTCACCGGCGCCAACAAGTACACGCTGACGTTCGCGAAGGGCGAGACGCCCCCGGTCGACGGCTTCTGGTCCATTACGATGTACCTGGTCGATGGCGGCTGGTGGTTCGTTCCGAATTCGCTCAACAAGTTCACGGTGAGCCCGCGCGACAAGCTGAAGTACAACGGCGACGGTTCGCTGACGCTGTACTTTCAGAGCGAGTCGCCGGGCAAGGACAAGGAAGCCAACTGGCTGCCGGCCCCCAAGGGCGAGTTCATCCCGATGTTGCGGATGTACTGGCCGAAGGAAAAGGCGCCGTCAGTCATCGACGGCACGTGGAAGCCCCCGCAAGTCGTGAAAGTGGGCTGATTCGCCTGGCGGTTTGCGACGTTCACTCGTTCGTGAACTTGTCGTGACAGTTGTCGCAGGATTTGGCGACCGGGCCCAACGCTGACTTCAGTTGGGCCACGTCGCCGGTCTGCGCGGCGGCGACGAGCTTGGGCATTTCGGCCTGCATGGCCTGCGCAAGCTTGTCGAACTGCGCCTTGTCCTTCCAGATGTCGGCCTTCGCTTTGGTCTTCCCGCCTTCGTGAGATACGGGAACGAAGCCATCCCAGGGCATCTCCGACAACTCGGCCGAGAACCTGGCGCTGCGCACGGCGGAATCCTTGTTGAACGGGATTTCACCCTTCACCATTCGGCTCAGCACGCCTAAGTTGGCGTTCATCGCGTACATGACGCCCTGCCGATATTTGACGGCGCGATCCGGCCGCATTTCCTGCGCGAGCGGCGTCGTCGTTGCCATTCCCGCCAAGGCCAGTCCACAGACTACTTTCGCTGCGTTGTTCATCGTACTTGTTCCTTTGCTATGAGGACAATGCGCGTTGTACCACAAACCAACTTTGACTTGATCATGCCGGAACGAGATCACCTTCGACGACGGCGACGGCTTTGGTGCGCACGAGATCGCGCACCAGCGCATCTGCCAGATCCACCGGAGGCATGTGCAGGCAGGCTGCATTGAAGTCACGGAAGATGCCCACGTCTTCCACATACCTGGGCAGGTCCGCCAACGGCATGCGTTGCTGGTCGAGCAAATGGAAGGCAAGCAATGCTTTCAGCGCATGGCGTGCGACACGCGCATCATCGGCCTCGAATGCCGTGGCGCGCGAAAATGCGCGCTCCAACGCGATGGCGACATCGGTGAACACGCCACCGTGGCCCGGAATCACGACGCGCACGTCGAGCGCGGCAATCATCTCGAGCGTCGCGCGCGTGGCTGGCATCGCAGCTGCATCGATCGCGCGCGGCATCACGAAGCCGTAGCCGTTTTCCCAGAGCGCATCGCCTGAGATGAGTATGCGATGCTCGGGGTTGTAGAACACCAGTGCGCCGGCGTCGTGGCCGGGCGCCGCCAATGCCCGCCATTCGAGATCTCCCCAAACTTGCGTAGTGCCGGCGCGGATGACTTCGTCGATGCCGAAGCGGTCCGCTTTCTGGCCGCAGTAGTCGAGCAGGAGCGCCTTCTGGTCCCAGCGCTCCACGATGTCGACCTCGCCTTCCGGCAAGGCAATGGGGCAGTTGTAGGTCGCCTTCACGGCGGCGTTGCCCCCCATGTGGTCGGAGTGGCAATGCGTGTTGACGAGCTTGCCCAGGGGTTCATTGCCAAGGCCGCGCTCGGAGCGCAGGAGCGCGAGCGTCATCGGCGCGTGCCTGATGTAACCCGAATCGACCAGAACGTGACCGTCGGAGCTCTTGAGCAGGATGTTGTTGGCGGAGAGCCAGTCGCGCACGAACACATGCAGCTGCGGTGGAAATTGTGGTCGCAAATGTGGTGGCAAATGAGGTGGCAGACGCGGCGTCGGTAGCGCGGACGAATTCACTTGAGCTTGCCCAGGAATTCCCGCACCAGCGCCACCCGATCGACCAGGGTCGGTGCGCCGCGCTCGATGCGGATTCGATCCTGACCTGCGAAACGGATGCGGCCATCGCGTTGCACCAGCAGAATCAGGTTGCCGGGATCGAAGGGCGGTTGCTTGATGAATTGCAGCGTGGTGCGCTCCGGTCCGGCGTCGATCTTGGCCACACCCAGTTCCTTCGCCGTGAGGCGCAGCCGATGACATGCGAGAAGCGCCTGCGCTGACTCCGGCGTGGGGCCAAAGCGATCGACCAGCTCCTCCTGGATCGAGTCGAGTTCGGTGAGTGTGTCGGCACTCGCGAGGCGCTTGTACATGACGAGTCGCTCGTGCACGTCGTTGCAGTAAAGCGCCGGCAGCAATGCGGGAACGTGCAGGTTGATTTCAGTGGTTACCCCGAGCGGCTGCGACAGATCCGGCTCGCGTCCGGACTTCAGTGCGCGCACCGCGGCCTTGAGCATATCGGCGTAGAGCTGGAAGCCGATCTGCTGCATTTCGCCGGACTGCGAATCCCCCAGAACTTCGCCGGCGCCCCGAATTTCCAGATCGTGCATGGCGAGGTAAAAGCCTGATCCAAGGTCCTCCATCATCTGGATGGCTTCGAGCCGTTTCTTGGCCAGCGCAGACAACGTGTCACCGGGTGGAGTGAGCAAGTAGGCATAGGCCTGGTGGTGCGATCGACCGACGCGGCCGCGCAACTGGTGCAACTGGGCCAGGCCGAAGCGGTCGGCGCGATCGATGATGATCGTGTTGGCGGTGGGCACGTCGATGCCGGTCTCAATGATGGTCGAGCACAACAGGAGATTGATACGTTGCTGGTAGAAATCGCGCATCACGTGCTCGAGTTCGCGCTCCGCCATCTGGCCGTGTGCGATGGCGATGCGTGCCTCGGGCAGTAATCGGGCCAGGATCTCGGCCTTGGTCGCGATGGTGTCGATGTCGTTGTGCAGGAAGTAGATCTGGCCGCCTCGCTTCAGCTCGCGCAGCGCTGCTTCGCGGATGATTCCGGACGAATAGTTGGCGACGAAGGTCTTGATGGATAGCCGCCGTTGCGGCGCCGTGGCAATGACGGAAAAATCGCGTATGCCTTCGAGCGACATCGCCAGCGTGCGCGGAATGGGTGTCGCCGTGAGCGTGAGCACGTCGACCTCCGCACGCAGGCGCTTCAGCTGTTCCTTCTGCCGCACGCCGAA
>JBDTPJ010000110.1:0-11828 GCA_039932755.1 Betaproteobacteria bacterium | reverse complement strand
CGCTCGGCGCCGACGTTGAAAATCTGAATGACGCCCTTCGCGTCGGTGGCGATGCTCGAGAAGTTGGCGCTGTTGAAAATCGCGCTCTGCAGCGCCCCCGCCTTCTGCAGCGCCTCTTCCGCCCGCTTGCGCGCGGTGGTGTCCTCCATCGCGAGCAGGAACAGCTCGCTGTTGACCCCCGGCTGGTAGAGCTTGCGGGCGTTGAGAAGCATCGTGCGCCGGCCGATGGCGGGAAAGTCGTGAGTCACCTCGAAATCGCGGAACTCCGTGTGCTGCGGGATGATGTCTTCGAGCAAACGCCGCAGCTCGGGGATATCCCACTGGCCGTTGCCGAGCTCGTAGAGCAGGTGGCCCTCCGTCTGTACCTTCGAAGCCCGGAAGGTCCGCAGAAAAGATTCGTTGGCCATCTTCACGTGAAGGTCCTTGTCGAGGACCAGCAGGGGTTCGCGCACCGTCTCCACAATGGCTTCGGCGAAGGACTGGATTTCCTGCAGGATCGCTTCCCGACGCTTGCGGTCGGTGATATCGCGGGCGGAGGCGAAGACGCCCATGACGTTGCCACGCACGTCCTTGTATACCGAGGCGTTATAGAGGACGTCGGTGAGCTTGCCGTCGCTGTGGCGGATGGTAAGCGGGTAGTCGGCGACGTGGCCCTGGGCGAAGACCAACCTATAGCCCTCGCGGGCTTTTTCAGGCTCCGTGAAATAGTGTGAAAAATCGCTGCCGATGAGCTGCTCTCGGGCGACACCCGTGACCTTGACCGTAGCCTCGTTGACGTCGGTGATCTTGCCCTCGGTGCTGATGGTGACGAGGGGGTCGAGGCTCGCCTCGATCAGGCTGCGGGCGTACTGAGACGCCTGGCGCGCTGTTCTCACGCAGCCTCGGTCGATTTCGAACATTCCCGATGCCGCATCGGAACGATCGAATCTTTTCTGGCCCTCGCGAGGCTCGTTACGCCGGAATCACTCTTGCTGCGTCCCAAGCGGCAAGCAGACGTCACGCTCAGCGTGCTCCGGAAAAACATTGCGACACGAATTTGGTCATCGGGAACCTTACCCCACCCGCGCTTCGCCTCAAGGGATTCCACCTCCGGTTGCGATGCAGAAATTCGTCGGGTTGGCACCGTGATTCCTCCTTCATGATCCCGTATTGTACCCAGACCCTGCCGGCGAGCTGACTGTGCGCGCCCGCCGGCAAGACACTTGGTCGGACGAAATGGAGGGGCAAACACTGAGGTAGCAAAACCTTAAGGCCCTGCGCCGGCCCTACAGATTCGTGCAAGGTGTCCCACTTGATTGTCCGAGCGGACTGGCGCCCCCGCCAGCGACTACGTTTTTGGCTTGGCCTCGGGAACCTGTTCAGGCACGACGCCTGGTGTACCCGCGGCGCGGCCAGGCTTCCTGGAGCCCGCAGACGCGTCCATGCCCTCAACGCCCTTGGCCGCATCTTTGGCAGCGTCCGCGGCTGCGGAAGCAGCGGCCTTCGCGGCGTCAGCAGCCTTGGCAATAGCATCCTTGGCGGCCGCCGCGGCTCGGTCGGCCGAGACCCTAGCTGTCTCGGCCGCTTCCTTGGCCCTGTCGCCGCACGCCGTCAACGCGGTGGCGAACAACAAAGCGGAAAGCACGGCGAATTTCCTCAAGTTCTCTCTCCCGCGGTAGCACGAGCATGCAAATCGTGCCCGCGAAAACAAATGTCAGACGTCAACTCAAGCCGTCCGGTTTTTATGAACCAGGCCATAGAACAGATGCAGTAGTTTGATAAGGATTGCGGTCGCGGCTATCGGCCATGGATCAATGTAAACACCTAAATGCAAAATGACCAGGTAGAGGACGAGATACGTCGCCAACGCCAACAGGGATACCAAGACAACAGCATGGATAGGCTGATGGTCATACACAATCAGAATCAGCTCAAGGCCCAACAAAAAAAGAAAGCTGAACCCTAGATCGAGAACCAATCCACCGGGACGGTAGTAACGGTCATCCAGCAGCGCTTCGATGTAGTTCGCCTGCAGGTAGAAACCCGGGATTCGACCCACGATGCTGTCATGTTCATCTCGTTCCGGATCGTTTTCAGCAATGAGCACAATTCGATTCTTCAGGTCGGGGGGCGATGAATTTCCTTCGGCACAGCTTCTCCAGTTCGCAACCGTGGGGCCGGCCGGGCCACACAGGACATGGCTGGCGTAGAAGTGGGACGCCTTGAATTTCTCGGTCTCGAGAAAGCCGATGAATGGCTGCTCCCCGGAAGCAATCAGCTGCTTCAATCGCGGTGATTTTTCCAGCAAGTGGCGATCGTAGAGCTTGGCGACTGCAAGCGCGAGCGTATCGCGTTCCACCAGCGAGCTCTTGCCGGTTTCATTTGCGTCGAGGTAAACCGGCCACTGCAACGGTAACTGCCGGTTATCTGCCGCGATCCTGATGATGCCTTCCGCGGAGGACTGATCTCCGCTACCGAAGGACAACGAAGGCGTGATGACACTTTTCTGCGAATTGGCGCCATCCGCCGCCGCTTTGACAATTGTTATATCTCGTCCGACGACGACGGAAATGTGACGTCCTCGTATGTCTTGCACAGCTTTGATCAAATCCAAGGTGCCCTTGGGGTCATCGGGGCAGACGTCCCGCCCGAAGGCCTTGTCGACGACGATCAACGCCGGACGGGCAGCTTCAATTCGCAGCAGAAGTTGCGCCAGGAATTCTCGCTCGGCACAAACATTCTGGTCACTGATCGTGCGAATGTCCTTTTGCGGGTCGATCTCCACTATCGAAACATGTCGTACGACCGGCTGCCGCGGCGCAGTCACGACCCGCTGGTACCCGCCTAAAGCGGTAAAAACGGAGGTTTTGAATTCGGCGTGTTCTTCGCCCGCCAGAATCCACCGGTCAAAAACCAGTTCTCCCCCCTCGGCCAGGATGCAGGCAAAAACCAGCGTGAGCCAAAACCGGCGGTCGAGTTTCCGCAATGGCGCAAGGAAGGTGTCAGCCAAAGACATAGTCGCCCCGTGTGGCGGACTGGCGCGAAGACGCCGGGGATATGTCGCCTGACGGTACCCGCGTCGAAGCGCGGCAACAGTTCACCGCCCGCAATTGAGAATGCGGGATTTTTGATGGGTTGGCAACCCGGGGCGTTCGATGGAAACGAGGGGACGACCTAACCTATCCGCCAGATCCATAAGGGAAAAATGGGGCTGCCTGCGAAACCAGGCTATTCATTCCCGCCGGCTGCGCGTGTCAAACGTATGCGTCAGGTCCTATCTGAATCCCAGGAATCCCAATACGAAAACGACGATGACCACAAATCCTACGATGTAGACAATTCTGTTCATTTCGCACTCCTTGAGTTATCTCCAGATCAACGACCGAATCGATGCCATGGCGATTTCACGCGAGTCCGTCCACCGTCGTGCTGATGGATAGTCGGCCCGTTTCACGGTACCTGCAGGACAGGACAACGTGCCGACGACCGCCCCCGCCCGGATGCCGCCCAACGTCCGGATGCCGCCCAACGCCGCACTAAACCCCATGCCTGGACGACGCGCCGTCGATGCACTCCTGTTCGGGAAATGACTTGCGAAGTTGATTTGCGTGAGTTCGTCATTGAACTGGCTCATGAGTGTCTCCTCGGTGGGTGCGACGGCCCGGCGCGACAACCTGCCGGACCGTGGTGGCCCGAACATTGGTCCGAACCAAGGTGCCGTCGCTTTCGGCAGCGACACTTAAGTTATGCCCGCGAGCGATCCGCGTCTGTGCGCCGACGAACACACAGGCACCAATTTATGATTTGCACCCTATTCCGCGCACCGCGGTTTGCAACCACGCGTTCAAGGCGGAACCCCGAGTACCGGAGGTTTGGCCCGCTTGAGGAAGCGCGCCACTTTCGAATCGTTGGCAGCCAATTTCACCCGCCAGATGATGTTCCCCACATCGTCGGCAACCAGAAGCGCACCTCGCCGATCAAGCGCCACTCCAACCGGGCGCCCCATGGCTTCGCCTCCTTGGCTCACGA
This sequence comes from Betaproteobacteria bacterium, assembly GCA_039932755.1. GTDB lineage: Bacteria > Pseudomonadota > Gammaproteobacteria > Burkholderiales > Casimicrobiaceae > VBCG01. The sequence goes on along the minus strand of JBDTPJ010000110.1, from coordinate 7,820 downwards.
ATGAAGACAATACGTCGACCGGAGGTCCCGAAGGCATGCCGCCACTGAAAGGCACAAAAATCACTTTGTAGCCGCTGAAGGGCTTGCGATTCCAGGAGCCGTGCTGTCCGATGAACATTCCGTTTCGGAACCGCATCGGCAGGCTGGTGCCGACAGACGAAGCGAGTCCCAATGACGCAGTATGCGGGCCGAGCGCAAAGTCGGGAACGATCGCCTTGGCCACCAAGTCGGGTCGCTGCGGCTCCACGCGGTCATCGATGTGCGATCCGTAGTAGCTGTACGGCCATCCGTAGAACGCCCCATCGCGTACGGACGTCATGTAGTCCGGCACCAGGTCGCTGCCCAGTTCGTCACGCTCATTCACAGCAGTCCACAGCGCTCCGGTTTGGGGTTCCCACGCCATGCCGTTGGGATTGCGCAAGCCCGAGGCGAAAACGCGATGGCTGCCCGTCTTGGGATCGACTTCCCAGATCGCCGCGCGGCCTTCTTCCTTGTCCATGCCATTTTCGGCGACGTTGCTGTTCGAACCCACCGAGACGTACAGCCGCGTGCCATCCGGACTGGCGATAACGTTTTTCGTCCAGTGGTGATTGAGCGGGCCACCAGGTAGTTCGACGACTTTGGTGCCCGGACCTGCGATTTTCGTGTCGCCCGTCGTATAGCGAAAGCGCAGCAGCGCGTCGGTGTTGGCAACATAGAGATCGTCACCGACGAGCGCCATTCCGAATGGCGAGTTCAGCCCATCCAGGAAGACCGTTCGCGTTTCCGCGATACCGTCGCCATCGGTGTCGCGCAGTAGCGTGATGCGATTGGCACTCGGTACGCCGGCACCGGCCTTTTTCATGAACCATTTCATCAATTGGCCCTTGATGCCTTGCCCGTCCTCAGGACGCGGCGGAGCGTTCGTTTCCGCCACCAGTACGTCACCATTGGGGAGCACGTAGAGCCAGCGCGGATGGTCCAACCCCTCCGCGAATCGGGCAACGGACGTTCCTTCGGCAGCCGTCGGCATTGCACCGGAAGGCCAACCGGTTGCAGTTGCGACGTTGACGGTGGGAACGAGTGTCCTGGTGGGCGGCGGCAGATCGGGCGTCGGGCCGGTACCGTCGGACACGCGCAGGCGAGCGGTATCGCCGCACCCCACCATGAGCAAAGCGGCCACACCAAGCAGAACGCAAGTGGCACGGGTCATCGGGATTCTCCAACTGGGAGGTCCTCGATGATCGGGCGCGCAGGGTTTCCATGTCTGTTCGCCGTCTAACAGACAAATCGCAACTTCTTACATGAGCGTGTTGATCCACTGCCGCAATTCGCCTGCCGCTGCGGTGAACGATGCCGCGCTAGGGCGGGTCGGAAAGCAGCCGGTTCACTTCCTTCTTGACCACCGCGTAGCACTCGCACACGCGGCTTTCAAGACCCGCACGCTCCAGCACCGCGATGTGGCCGCGGCGGTAGCGAATGAAGCCTTCCTGCTGCAATTTGCCGGCGGCCTCGGTAATGCCTTCGCGGCGCACGCCGAGCATGCTGGCGACGAGTTCCTGCGTCATCACCAGTTGTCCTGACGGTACGCGGTCGAGCGTTACCAACAGCCAGCGACAGAGCTGCTGCTCCACCGAATGGTGCCGATTGCAGGCCGCAGTCTGGAACATCTGTGTAATCAGCGCCTGTGTGTAGCGCAACAGCAAGTGCTGCAATGGACCAGCCCGATCGAACTCGAGCTTGAAAATGCTGCGTTCCAGCCGGTAGGCGTGGCCCGCCGTCTGCACGACCGCAGAGCTAGGCGTGGTGTTCCCGCCCATGAAGAGCGAGACGCCCACCACCCCTTCGTTGCCCACGCCCGCAATTTCAGCAGACGCGCCGGACTCCATCACGTATTGCAACGAAACAATGGATGTAGTGGGAAAGTAGGCATGCTGCAATTGACCGCCGGGTTCATAGAGCACCTCGCCCAGCGCCATGGGTACCAGTTGCAGATGCTCGGCCATCAGCTTCATCTCCGCCGCCGGCAGGACGGCCAGCAGGTGATTTTGCTGGGGACTAGGCAGTGGGGGCATCGCGCATCATCGGGCTGAGAGCGCCCTAATTCGCCGGCGTAACTTCAACGCCGATTCCACGATACCCGATAAAGCGAGCGGACTGGTTGAACATGGGCTCGCCGCTCACCCGAAATTGCTGTTTGGAACCATCGGCATTCACACGGCTGAATGAAAAGTCCAGGAACGGAAGCCGGGCAGCGATATTTTCCTGCAGGACTTTTCGCTCCACTTCATTCCAGCCATCTGCCTCGATATTTCCGCCATCGGCCGCCAAGGCGTCGACCCGGATTCCCAGCATCTCCAGTACCGGACCGGAAACCTTGGTGAAGTTTCCGCGCTCGTCCTGCTCCCAGTACCAGTCCGAAGCCAGTTCGGTCAGGCTGCGAAAGCGGGCTTCGCTTTCCCGCAATTCAGCGGTGCGTTCCTGCACCAGCGCTTCCAGCCGGCTGTTGTGCTTCTCGAGCTCTTTGTACAGTAGCCGCACCTCCAGCATGTTGCGGATTCGTGTCTTGACCTCGACTAAGTCGAACGGCTTGCTGATGAAATCGCGGGCGCCCGCTTGCAACGCGCGTTGCTTATGCCCGGGTTGCGCCGTGATCACTATGACAGGAAGGTAGCCGTTCACATCGTTGGTCTTGAGCCCCTCCATGACCTGAAAGCCATCCATAGCTGGCATCTGGAGGTCGAGCAGGATCAGGTCATAGTTGTTCCTGCGATGCTGAGCGCATACCACGCGAGGATCCATGGTCGACGTTACTTGCGTGTATCCGCCCTCCTGCAGCATTTGCTCCAGCAGGCTTACATTGATTTCCTGATCGTCGACGACAAGTATCGATGCGTTGAGTATGTCGGCTTCGGAAACTCTCATGCCAACTCCTCTCCGGCTGCTCTGACCGCCGCGGTCCGGGAAAAGATCAGCGCGACTTCAAGCGCATCCATGAACTCGCGCACCTTGATGGGTTTGGTGATGTAGCTGAAAAATCCTGCCTCAAGGCCGCGTTCAATGTCACGGGGCACCGCGTTGGCGCTGAGCGCAATGATGGGAATATGCGACGTGGCAGGATCGGCGTTGAGGATTTTCATAGCTTCGATCCCGCTGATGCCAGGCAGGTTGATGTCCATCAGGATTACCTGTGGCAGGTAGGTACGCGCAAACTCGATGCCGAGGCTGCCGTCCGCTGCAGTCAAGAGGAGCAGGTCCTTGCGTCGGGCAAGGAGTTGCTCGACCAATTCAAGATTGGCGGGATTGTCCTCCACGTACAACACGGTTTGCCGCGGGGTTCCGTCGGGCGCCAACGTTCGTGCCAGCGCTGCATGTTCGGGCTCGAGAACGCCAAGACGCGGCGCGGTCGTCAATGTGAATTCAACCCAGAACGTGCTGCCCACGCCGACGCTGCTTTCGGCGCCAATGGTGCCGCCCATCAGTTCGACCAGCCGCTTGGTCACCACCAGACCGATGCCGGTGCCCTCTTCCGCACTCGCTTCCTTGCCCAGGCGATTGAAAGGCTGGAACAGCTGCGAGAGTTGCTCCGGGGCCAATCCGACGCCGGTGTCGGCGACACTGATGCGAATCGAACTCGGCGGGCTCATTGCGATTTCGACGGTGACTGCGCCGCCCGGCCGGTTGTACTTGATCGCATTGAAAAGAAGGTTGATCAACACCTGCTTGACGCGCGTTCGATCGGCTTTGACGAAGTACGGAATTTCAAATCGCGGAAACGTCATGGTGATGCGGCGCTTTTGCGCCTGCGGCTCGATCATGGCGCGGCATTCGACCATGACCTCAGCCAAGGACACCGATTCACGCGACAATGTCAATTTACCCGACTCAATGAGAGCGAGGTCCAGGATTTCGTTGATCAGCTCGAGCAAATACCAGCCGGCCTTGAGAATCTGGTCGATGTTGCGCTTTTGAGAGGGTGTGGGAGCAGGCGTGCCGGTCTCCACGAGCTGGGCAAAGCCGAGAATCGCATTGAGCGGCGTCCGCAGTTCATGGCTCATGCTGGAAAGAAAATCCGATTTCGCGCGATTGGCCTTATCCGCAACGGCCATCGCCTCGTTCAACTCCAGCTCGACGCGCTTGCGCACCGAATTGTCGGCGCCGATCAGCAGGTACCCGATGATTTCGCCATAATCGTCGCGCAGCGCCGTGATCGAAACAATGGCGGGAAAGCGACTTCCATCCTTGCAGATGTAGGTCAATTCATAGTTGTCCTCGATGCCGCGCGAGGCTTTGAACGCCAGCGCCTCGAAACCCGGCGCAATCGTGGTGGCAAGCTCAAGACTCAGTGCCTCGGCCCTCGCCATGACCTCCTGCGGATCGTGAATGTCGCTGGGACTTATCTTGTTGACGACTTCGGCCGCCGTATACCCCAGCATGCGCTCGGCGCCTACATTGAAAAGCTGGATAATGCCCTTCTCGTCTGTGGCGATAATCGAGAAATTGGCGCTGGTGAGAATTGCATTCTGCAGCGCGCCTGCCTTGAGCAGCGCGTTCTGTCGCCGGACCTCGTTGGAGCCGCCCGTTCTCTCATCATCGTCGCGCCGCTGCTTGCGGTCTTCGGTGTCCGACATGGTTGCTTTCCGTTGAGGCGTGCGGGAGGTCGGGCCGGGACGGCGCGTTGTGGAGCTCCAAAGGCGCATTGCGGAGACTCGCCGTCGAGCAGCGGCGCCGCTCTAGCTTCGTACGTTACTCCACATATGGATCGACCTCTGTTCGCCAGCGCACATTGCCAGGCAAGCGGGGGTTCCGCGGTGCCCGGCAGAGCGATAATCATCGGATCAGAGTGCCGGACCCATCACCGAGGGTCGGACTTTGCATTAGCGTGGGTTGACTTGCACGCCATCGCGCCGACCCGCAAGAGACAGGTCACCGTCGAATCCTCAAGAGCGGGTGCAACGACCGGCATTCACCGCTTGCAGCACCGCGCCGGTCTTTTCGTCCTCGACAAAGGCCACAAGTTCCATCTGCGCGCGATTCCATGATGGCGAAAGCGTAATGTCGCGCTGGACATGAACGGCTCCGCCGTTCAGTCGAATCGGGCCGACCCACGCGCGCACGACATGGTCGTGGCTGAGCGTGGCGCCGCCGTTTTCACCTCGCGTCACCTTCGACGTAAGTCCGCTCTCGGTCACCGCCAGGAACAGCGCCACGGGCGTGGATCGAACCGGTGCGGTCGCATCGGCGCTGATCGCGAGCGCGCCGTCTGGAGTTACGCTGGCCTGCAACCGGATATCGGCTTCTGCCGGTTTGGCATTGACCCGATTTACTTCATCGCCCAGTGCGCTGCGCTGCAAGCCGAGTTCGCTGCCGCCGACGAAGAAATGCGGGGTATAGACGGTGCTGTGATGGTTGAGTTGGACCAGCCAATGCTGGCGCTCCGCAAACGCTTCCTGCGCAAACGGGTCATGCCAGCCGATGTAGTCCCAGTAGTCGACATGCCACGCGAGGGGGACCGCATCCGCCTTGGGACCCAGCGCCTGACGCAGCTGGCTGAGACGCTTGTCCGCCGGCGGACAGCTGGAGCAGCCCTCGGAGGTGTACAGCTCAACCAGGGCCGCCTTGGTCGGTCCGCTGCGCACGTCGCAGGCGGCGGAAGCGATCGTCGGCATGGCCATTGTGGCCATCACGGCAACCGGAAACAGGAGCGCAGCGAGCGATTTCATCTATCTGGTACTTTCGCGTTATTGCACGATCGGGCAATTGCCAAAACAATCGATGCTATTACAGCCTTCTCATGCGTAAGTTCGCGGGAAAGTGGCAGCTGGTTACACCGGCGGGGAAAATTTCTCCTCTGAAGGCTGGTCGCCGCTTCCAGGGGTGCAGGGAAATAGCCTTGGAATGCCTGTAACCTTCCGACCCGATGCACCGAATATCTCAACAGGAAGGCATGCGTGCCAACGAACAGCGCCTCCGCGATCTCCTCATCCAAGGGCTCGGCGGCGACGCAGTCGCCTACCACGCATTCCTCAAGGACTTGAGCAGACACCTGCGGGCGTTCCTCAGGCGCCGACTTCGGTCCCTACCCGATGAAGTCGAGGATCTCGTGCAGGAAGCTCTATTGGCTGTGCACAACCAGCGTCACACCTATGACTCCGGGCAGCCATTGACGGCGTGGGTGCATGCGATTGCGAAGTACAAGCTGGTCGATTTGATGCGGCGCCGCGCAAGCCGAGACGTGCTCACCGACCCGCTCGGCGACGAGAACGATGTTTTTTCCACGGCGGATGGGGATGCCGCCGAGGCGCGGCGTGATTTGGGCAAGCTGCTGGAACAATTGCCTGATCGTCAGCGCCTGCCCATCATTCATGTGAAATTGGAAGGTCGGTCAGTAGCGGAAACGGCGCAGATCACGGGAATGTCGACCTCGGCGGTCAAGGTGGGCGTGCATCGCGGCCTGAAGGCGCTGTCCGCAAGGATCCGGGGAGACAAATGAAAACCGACGAACTGGTAACTATGCTTGCTACCGGGGCCGGTGCGGTCGAGAGCAATGCGCTGACACGGCGTTTTGTCATCGCGACAGGCTGGGGCTTGTTGGGGGCCGCGGCGCTCATGGCCCTATTGCTGGGCGTACGTCACGACCTTGCGCAAGCGGTCGCGCATCCGATGTTCTGGGTCAAGCTCACCTATGTCGCCGCCCTTGCGCTGGCAGGCTTCATTGCGGTCTCGCGCCTGTCGCGGCCCGGCGCAAGTCTGCTCGTTGCGGCGGTTGCGCTCGCTGTGCCGGTTTTATTGATGTGGGCGCTGGCCGGGGCGGAATTGACCCAGGCCAACGCAACGGAGCGCAACGCTTTGCTCTATGGACAGACGTGGCGCTCGTGTCCACTGCTCATCGCCGCAATGTCGGTGCCCGCCTTTTTCGCAACCCTGTGGGCGATGACGGGATTGGCGCCAACCCGTCTGCGCCTTGCCGGCGCCGGCGCGGGGCTTGCGTCGGGGACCATCGGTGCGTTCGTGTACTCGCTGCATTGCACGGAGATGGGTGCACCGTTCCTGGGCTCATGGTATCTGCTCGGCGTGCTGATACCCACCGCCGTCGGGGCGCTGCTTGGGCCGCGTCTGTTGCGGTGGTAGATTTTTTCGCCTCAGGTCGCATCCGACGCTTGTTGTATACTTTTTCGATGCGACGCATTGCCCGCCTGGTCACCATCTGCTTGTTGCTGATGGCCGTGCCCGTGAAAGGCGCGGTCGCCGCGGGCATGGTGATCTGCGACTCCGGGCATGAGCACATGACGGTCCCGGTTTACGCCGCGTCCGCCGACGTTACGGGCGAGAGCGTGGACTCACGTCACCATGATCATGGCTCTCATCAGCACGCCAGCATGGACGGCGGCAATGAGGGTGACGCCGCCGGCGCCGTGGACCACCCATTGTCCGACAAGCACGGTGCAGTGAAGTGCAGTATCTGCGCCGCATGTTGTGTCGGCGGAGCCTTTCTCACCTCCGCCCAAGTCGTCGTGCCCGTATCTGTCGGCACCGAAACCTCCTTCCCCGCCCTCGCGGTCCGGTTCTCCGGGACGATTCTCGCGGGCCTGGAACGACCTCCCCGCAGCTTTCTCGTCTGACGCGCCGCGTGCGCGTGCGTTTGTCGCGTCCATGGGGGCGTGCCTGACGCATTCTCGCGGTCGCGCCGAGTTGCGATGTCCGCCCCCTGCGGTCTCGCGACGCCTCTGCGCATCCCGACGAGGAAGACATGCTTCATCCTATTTCTGCCGCGCGACGGTTAATTCCCGCCGCGTTGATTCTGGCCACGGCCGGCTGCGCGACCCTATCCGACGACCGTG
>JBDTPJ010000109.1:0-12109 GCA_039932755.1 Betaproteobacteria bacterium | reverse complement strand
GCCCCGGCGCTATTGCCACCGGCTCCCGAAACACCGGCACCCTTGGCGCCGGTCGACGATGAGAATGATCCGGCCGACCCTTGCGCGTTGCTTTGGCTCTGCGTGTGAACCGTCTGGTTCGGACCCGAGATCGTGCTCGAACCCCAGCGTCCGTATGCATTGCTGTTCTGCTGTGTCGAGCCAGTACGACCGGTGTTGGCGTTGTACCAGCTCGCATTGCCGGCCGCGCCGTCCGGACCCCACGCCGCGCTGCCGTGGGCATAGCTGCCGGTGCTCGGGTTGTAGGCGGAAAATGCGCCCGCACCGCCGTTGGGTCCGTAGATCGCGCCACCTTCCCCCCACGCGCCGGTCTGCGGGTTGTATGCGGTGCCTCCCTTGGCGACGCCGCCGTACGGTCCGTAAATTGCGCCGCCGTGTGCCCATGCGCCGGTCGCCGAGTTGTAGTAGGTCGCGCCCGCATAGGAATAGGGACGCGGGTAGTAAATCGGAATCGGCGCGGGATAAATGTAAGGCGGGTAATAGTATCCGGTGCCATAGACGATGACACCCGCACTCACGTAGCTCATCGCATAGCCGGGCGTGTATCCGAACGTGACGTATTCCGGTGTCGACGCATAGACGCGCACATAGGTGCACGGATACATCGGGCTCGCCGGCGGTATCGTATAGACGACCGTTGGCACGGTGGGTGTCAACGCCCACGGTCCCGTCGGCGCTGCGGCCGCGAACCACGCGCCCCGGTAACACGAGAAATAGCCTTCACCGGTCTGGATCACATTGAAGGACGTGTTGATCGCGTAATGCATCGTCGTGCCGGGTATCGGCGCGAATTGCGGCGCGCCGGCAAAGACGACCTCAAGCTTGGCGGTAGCGCGGTTGAGCGACGCCTGTTGTGGAATCGTCGCCTCGATCAACGCTTCCTGTGCCTGTGGCGTTCCGGGCACCGAGACCAGCACGAATCCACGCGGGCCGTTGGCTGGTATGCGCGCGAAGTCCGCGGGCAGGCTCGCGGTCCCGAAGGCCCACGGACCGTCGAGGCTCGCCGCGTAGAACCACCTGCCCGAAACGAGGTAGTAGAAGCGACCGCCGGCATCGCGGAACAACGCTGCGTCCGTGTTCGCGACGTATTGCAACGAAGTGCCAGGAATGCCCACGAACTGCGGCGGACCATTGGTCGCGATGATCGCCGCGGGCGTGGTGGAAACAAATATCGTGGGCGCGACCTTGGCGCTGATGGTGCGCCCTGGAACTTGTTTCTTCACGTCGGCGAAGTTGCCATCGCCGGGCAGCGCGGCGAACGCAGCCGGCAATGTGCCGGCGGGGCTCCAGGGGCCCTTGGCTTCGGGCGCCGTAAGCCAACCGTCGTTAGTCAGCAGGTACCAGCGCTTGGTGACTGAATCCTGGAACACGTCCCAGTTGGTGTTGACGGCAAAGGACAGCGTCGTGCCGGTGATCGGCGCGAGCACGGGTTCGCCGTCGAACACCAGCAGGCTTGCGGGTCGGGCGCTCACGAAAATTCTTGGCGGGGAATTGTCGAGTGCAACCTCGGCGGGCTTCTCGGTCTGCTGGCGCAGGCTCATCACCACGGCGGCGAGTGGCACGCGCTTGACGCCCAGGGAGGCCAGCGACGCTCGGATCCGTTCGTCGAACTGCGCGACCTTGGCTGCGTCCAGCGAGGGAAAGCGCGATGAAACGAGGCGCGGCTCCGATAGCATGACGCTCCGTTCAGCCAATTCCGTCTGGGTGGTAAACGCCACTTCGATCACGCCCAGGATAGGTGCCTTGGCCCCCAGGGGCGTCATGCCGATGGCGATGCGGGTGTTCAGTACCTTGTGCCCGGGCCAGGAAATCACCTGTGGCTGGTAGATGGTCGCGCTGCCGTTGTCGCTCACAATCGTGTGCGGCCACTTGGCCGCCGCGGATGTATTCGAAGGCGCCAGCGGGCTGGCACCGGCCGCACGTTGGGACGAAGGCGACGCCGATGTGGTGGGTGCGACGGCGTTGGCGGAAGAGGGCACAGCAGCGGGTGCGGTGGCGGGCCCCCCCCCGCTCACCGCACGCAATGCCTGCTGGCAGGCGGGAGAAGTCTTCGCGATGTTTTGCGTAAGGCACGCGAGCGCTTCCTTGCCGCCGGTAGGTACGCCGGTACAGATTGCCTGGAAGTCGCCGCGACAGGATGAGCGAATCGCGCTCTGCTGCGCCGCCGTGGGTTGCTGGGCCAACCCTTGCGGCACAGCTGCATAAAAACCGAGCAGTACACCCAGCAAAGTGAGCGTCTTGCTAACCGGTCTGATCATGCGGTCGATCATGGCTCCTCCATCATTTTCGATTGCAAGGCGCCAAGCGCCGACTAGAACATGTGCTGCCCGCCATTGATCGCTATGTTGGCACCGGTGAGGAATGCCGCCTCTTCGCTCGAAAGATAGGCGACCAAGCCTGCCACTTCCTCGGGCTTGCCCAGGCGACCCATGGGGATCTGCGGAATGATCTTGGAGTCGAGCACTTCCTTCGGGATGGCCATCACCATCTTGGTCCCGATGTAACCGGGCGAAATGGTGTTGGACGTAACACCTTTGCGCGCGTATTCCAGCGCCAGCGCCTTGGTGAAGCCGTGCATTCCCGCCTTGGCTGCCGAGTAATTGGTCTGGCCGAAGGCGCCCTTTTGTCCGTTCACCGACGAAATGTTGATGATCCGTCCCCAGCCGCGTTCCGCCATGCCATCGCAGACCTGCTTGGTCATGTTGAAGCAGGAGTCGAGATTGGTCTTCATCACGGCGTCCCAGTTGGCCTTGTCCATTTTCTTGAACGTCATGTCGCGCGTGATGCCGGCGTTGTTGACCAGGACGTCGACGGGACCCACTTCCTCCGCGACTTTCTTCACGCAGGCGGCCGCGGACTCATAGTCAGCCACGTCGCAGGGATAGGCCTTGAACGACAGGCCCTGTGCCTTCATCGCCGCCAGCCACTCACTGGCCTTGGTATTGCCTGGGGAATGCGTGGTGACGACGCTGTAGCCCAGCGCGGCCAGCTTGATGCAAATGGCCTCACCCAGTCCGCCCATTCCGCCCGTTACCAGTGCAACGCGATGCTTGTCCATGATTGTTCTGCTCCTTGCCGAGTTGTAATTGTTGGCCTTGTTCTGATGCGTTCAGCGTTCCACCGCCAGCGCCACGCCCATGCCGCCGCCGATGCACAGCGACGCCAGGCCCTTCTTCGCATCGCGCCGGCGCATTTCGTGAAGGAGCGTCACCAGGACGCGACAGCCGGAGGCGCCGATGGGGTGACCCAGTGCGATGGCGCCGCCGTTGACGTTGATCTTGCTCGTGTCCCAGCCCATCTCCTTGTTCACCGCGCACGCCTGCGCCGCAAACGCTTCGTTGATTTCCATGAGGTCCAGGTCGGCCGCCTTCCAGCCCGCCTTTTCCAGGCAGCGCCTCGATGCGGGTACCGGGCCCATGCCCATGATGGCCGGATCGACCCCGGACGATGCATAGGAATGAATGCGCGCGAGCGGCATGATGCCCAACTGCTTCGCGCGCTCCGCCGTCATCACCAGCACCGCGGCCGCGCCGTCATTGAGTCCCGACGCATTGGCCGCCGTGACCGAGCCGTCCTTCGCAAACGCGGGTTTCAGGCCGGCGATGTTCTCCAGCGTCGTTCCATTCTTGATGAATTCGTCGGTTGCGAACGCCACCGGATCGCCCTTGCGCTGCGGGATCATTACCGGGACGATCTCGTCCTTGAACTTGCCCGCGTTTTGCGCCGCTTCCGCCTTGTTCTGGCTCGCCACTGCGAACTCGTCCTGTTGACTCCGCGATATTCCGTGCAACTTCGCAACGTTTTCGGCCGTCGTGCCCATGTGGTACTGGTTGAAGACATCCCACAGCCCGTCGACGATCATCGTGTCCGTGAGCTTTGCGTCCCCCATGCGGAAGCCCTCGCGCGAGCCCAGCAGCACATGTGGCGATGCACTCATGTTTTCCTGGCCGCCGGCAATCACAATGTCGGCGTCTCCGCAGCGCACGGCCTGAGCAGCCAGCATGACGGCCTTCAGTCCCGAGCCGCACACCTTATTGATCGTCATCGCGGGAATCGAATTCGGCAGTCCCGCCTTGATCAGGGACTGGCGCGCAACGTTTTGTCCGCTACCCGCCGTGAGCACCTGACCCAGTATCACTTCCGAAATCTGTTTCGGCTTGACGCCGCATTGGGCAAGCAGTGCGCGAATGACGGTAGCGCCCAAGTCCGGGGCCGAAACTTTGGCGAGTCCTCCGCCGAACTTGCCGATGCCCGTGCGAAGCGCACCGGCTATTACGATGTCGCTCATGATCGAGTGCTCCTTGGAAGATGGGGCCGCCTGCGGTGCCTCGTGCGGGCGAACGACGGCTATCTTAGCTCAGCGACGGAATCCTGCGGCGGGCGACTGAACATTGATTACGGGCGGCGCGGACACGCGCTGATGAATCCGGGCCGACATCGCTGACGACCTGGCGAACCACGGTTGAGGGTGTCACGCCGGCGCCCGCACATAGTCGCCCGGTGCCAGCGCGAGTGGAGGATAGGTCGCATTACCGGGATGTTGCGGGGCGGCGTGTCGCGCGCCGCCGTGTCCGGAAAGCCATTCGTGCCAATGCGGCCACCAGCTGCCGGGAACGCTTTGCGCGCGCTCGAGCCAAGCATCGCCATCGTGGGTGATGAGTTCGTTCGTCCAGAAGTTGCGGCGCAGCGGATGCGGCGGATTGACGACGCCGGCGATGTGCCCGGAGGCTCCCAGGACAAACGTGCAGTCGCCGCCCAACAATTCCGTCGTGCGATAAGCCGAGCGCCACGGCACGATGTGGTCGTCGCGGGAGGCGTAGATATACGCGGGAATATTGATCCGTGACAGGTCGACGGCGGCACCCGCCATGGTCAAGGCGCAAGGCTCGCACAACTTGTTGTCGAGGTACATGTTGCGCAGGTAGTACACGTACATTGGTCCAGGCAGGTTGGCCGAGTCGCCATTCCAGTACAAAAGGTCAAATGCGGGTGGCGTTTCACCCTTCAGATAATTGCTGACGACGTAATTCCACACGAGGTCATTGGCGCGCAGACTGGCAAACGCGCCCGCCAGTTCGCTGCCATGCACGCGTTGGCCCGCCATCAATGCCGACTCGCGCGCCTCCAGTAGTTCGCGCGATACGTATACGCCGATTTCTCCCGGATCCGCGAAGTCCAGCATCGTGGTCAGGAACGTGACGCTGGCCACGGTCGAATCGCGGCGTGCAGCAAGTACGGCCAGCGTGCACGCGAGCAGCGTGCCGCCCACGCAGAATCCAAGTGCATTGACCTGACGGCTGCCGGATATTTCGCGCGCGACCCGGATCGCCGTCAGCGTGCCCTGCTCGATGTAGTCGTCCCAAGTGAGGTGGCCTAATTCGGGCGGGATGTTGCGCCACGAAATCATGTATACGGTGTGTCCTTGCGCGATCGCGTGGCGCACCAGCGAGTTTTCCGGCTTCAGGTCGAGGATGTAGTACTTGTTGATGCAGGGCGGCACGATGAGGAGCGGCCGCTTGTGGACGGTCGACGTGGTCGCGTCGTATTGGATCAATTCGATCAGGTCATTGCGAAAAACCACGCTCCCCGGCGTCATGGCGAGATTGCGACCGACTGCGAACGCGCTCTCGTCGGTCATGGTGATGCGCCCCTTCTGCGCATCGTCGGCCAAGTTGCGCAAACCCTGCACCAGGCTCCCGCCTTCGGTTTCGTAAGCCTTGGCCAGCACGTCGGGGTTGGTTGCGGGGAAATTCGATGGCGCAATCGCGTCGAGGAATTGCCGGGTCGTGAACTCGAGCTTGCGCTTGTCATGCTCGGGCAGAGGCGCCAGCCGTGCCAGCTCGTTCACGTATTCAGAATAAAGAAGGTAGGCCTGCTTCAGGAAGGCGAAGTAGGGCTGCTCGCGCCATGCGGCGCTGCGGAAGCGGCGATCGGCGGGCGCTACCCCGATGACGTCCGGCAACGTGCCGCCGGTTTGCGGTAGTTGCAGCAGGGCTTGCGTCAATGCCTGGAAGCGCGGCTGGAAGCGTTCGTTCAACGCCAGCAACGATCCAGGTTGCGCTCCGATTGCCGGAAGCTGGACTGCGGGAACACTTTCTGTTGCGGCGAAGGCCAAAGGCGCCTGTTGCCACCAGCTCAGCCAACCCTGTCCCAGCTGCTGCCATTGGTGGAGCAGGTCCTGCCAGGCTTCAGGGTCGTCGGGGTCGCGGCGGTCGAGGGGGGCCATGGTTATCGCCAAGCTGTTGTCGCCGCACAATGGTAGCGCGCAGCCGCGTGTCACTCAATGCGGAAGCACGAGATGCACCCCGGCGATGACCGCGATTCCCAATCCGATCGCCAGCATCTGCTTGGCAGTCTCGATCGGCTCTGGTCGTCGATGCAGGCTGGGAATGAGGTCCGCGACGGCAACGTAGAGCAGGCTCGCGGCGGCGATGGCAAGCGCGGTAGGCAGCAACTGCTGCATGCCCGCCAGCGCGTAGTAACCCGCCAGTGCGCCGACGACCGTCGCCAGTCCCGCCGTCACATTGAAAGTGAAAGCCTTGGCGCGCGTGAATCCGGAGTGGATGAGCACGGCAAAATCGCCCACCTGTTGCGGCACGGCGTGGGCAACGATGGCCAGTGTGGTCGCAATGCCCAGGCCGGGATTGGCCAGGAATGCCGCGGCGATGACGACACCATCGCAGAAATTGTGGACGGCATTACCGATGAGGATCATGAGTCCTGGCCGGCCATGGTCCACGCCATCGTCATGCCCGTTGTCCCTGCCGCCGTCCTTCCGCACATGCATTGCATGGTCGTGCTCGCTCTCTTCCTCGTCCGCGCGGTGCTCCGCATGGCCGTGGGCGTGCCGCCACAACACCAGTTTTTCCAGGAGGAAGAACGCCAGCAATCCGATCAGTACCGTGACCATTACGGACTCGGCTTTTCCCGCCTCGAGCGCATGCGGTAGCAACTCGAGGAATACCGCACCCAGTAGCGCCCCGACCGCGAACGACACCAGGCGAGAAATCCATCCGGCATGCAGCGCCAGCGTGCCGGCGGCGGCAAGCGTCGACAGCACGCCACCGGCAAGCGCGGCAACGAAAATGGAGGTCAACGGGGTCATTGCGAAGGGACGGTTTGGCGTTGATGAATTGAGGCGGCGCGGCGGCGGACGACTGCCGGGTGCAGACGCATTATAGGGGCCGCCTCACGCTAGCCAGACGAGCGTGGCCATGCGTCCGGTGTCCTTGTTCCCGCGATAGGAGAAAAAGCGTCCGGGCTCGCTCAGTGTGCAGAAGTCGCCACCCTTGATATCAGTCACACCTGCGCGTTGCAGACGCAATCGCGCAAGCGCATAGAGATCACCCAGCCATTTGCCATCGCGCAAAGGCGCGAAACTGCGCGCCGCATCCGCATCAGCAGAACAAAACGCAGCGTAGACATCGGCACCGACTTCGAATTTCTGCGGCCCGATGGCGGGACCCAGCCACGTCACGATGTCATCAGGTGGAACGTGCATGGCGCGCAGGGTCGCTTCGAGGACCCCGTTGCTGAGCCCACGCCAGCCTGCGTGTGCGGCGCCCACAACGGCACCCGCACGATCCGCGAACAGCACCGGCAAGCAGTCGGCGGTGCGCACGCCGAGCACGATCCCCGGCGCGCGCGTCACGGCGGCATCAGCGTAGGGGGGCAGCGAAGTCAACGCTGCGACGTTTCCCTTGTCGATGGCGACCACATCGGCGCCGTGAACTTGGGAAAGCCAAATGGGCGCGGCGGGAAGAAACGCTGCCAGCCGGCGCCGGTTTTCGAGCACGGCGTCGAGATGGACGTCCTGCGCCGGCGTTGCGCCGCCTAAGTCGAGCGTAGCGCGCGCGCCGGTTGCCGCGCCACCGTTGCGGGTGGTCGACATTGCGTGCACAGTGGTTGGTGCGGTCCAGTCCGGGACGATCCAGTCCAGCCCCGCGCCCGCCAGCCGTTGTGCCAGGAGCGGGGTCATCGTGCCGCTGGCTTGCGCGAATCGGCGACCGGGGATTCCCCAAGGGCCGCGACCAACGCCGAAAAGTCCTGCGGCGGCGCCGCGTCCCATTGCAGTTCTGCGCGGGTTGCCGGATGCACCAGCCCGAGCTTTTGCGCATGCAATGCCTGACGGGAAAAGGTGCGCGCAACCGGTGGCAGTGACGCTGCGGCAGCGCGGCGTCCACGATAAGTCGGATCACCCAGCAGGGGATGTCCGAGGGCCGTGAGATGTACGCGAATCTGGTGCGTGCGCCCGGTTTCCAGGCGACAGCGCACCAGGGTTGCCGGGCCGAAGCGCGTGATGACCTCGACATGGGTGCGTGAAGGTTTACCCGTCGCCACGACCGCCATGGAAGTCCGAAGCGTCGGATGCCGTCCGATCGGTGCATCGACGGTGGTCGCGCGCGCCAGATCGCCATGCACCACCGCCAGGTATTCGCGCTTAACCGCGTGCGCTGCCAGCTGCCGGACCAGGTCGGTCTGGGCTTCAGGCGTCTTGGCGACGACCATGAGCCCGCTGGTGTCCTTGTCGAGCCGGTGGACGATTCCTGCGCGCGGTAGCGCAGTCAATGTCGGAGCGTGATGGAGCAGGGCATTGAGCAGCGTGCCGTCCCAGTTACCGCTACCTGGATGCACGACCAGTCCCGCCGGCTTGTCGAGCACCAGGATCGCGTCGTCCTCGAAGACGATCGCCAGGTCCATCGCCTGCGGCGCAAAGGATGTCATGCGCGGATCCACATTCTCCGTGACGGCGAGATGTTCGCCGCCGCGCAGTTTGGCGGACGCGTCGGTGACCACAACCACATTGACGGTCACGAGACCCGCTTCGATCCAGCCTTTAAGGCGGCTGCGCGAATGCTGCGGGAGCAATTGCGCGAGAATCTGGTCAAGCCGGCGGCCGGCCGAGTCTACGGGCACCTCCAGTACGTGACATGTTGATGCGGATGCCGGATCCATGGGTCGGTTATAATTCTCGGCTCGATTCGGGATTGCGGCGGATGGCGAACGTGAAGTCAATGGATTCGCGGCAAATGAGGCGGCAAATGAGTTGGCAAATGAGGTGGCAAATGAGGTGGCGACGTTGGCTTGCGGGTCCGATGCTGGCCATGGTGCTCGCGCTGGCACTCGCCAGTTGCAGTTTGCTGCCGGATGTGGGCAAGGACGAAACGGCGAACTGGTCGGCCGACCAACTCTATCGTGAAGCGCATGGTGCCCTGATCTCGGGCAATTATACGCGGGCGGTCAGGCTCTTCGAGACGCTGGAGGCGCGCTTTCCGTATGGACGTTATGCGCAGCAGGCGATCCTCGAAGGCGCATTCGCGAGCTGGCGCGCGAACGAGCAGGCCACGGCATTGGCCAACCTCAACAGGTTCATTCGCACCTATCCCAATCATCCCAACGTCGACTATGCGTATTACCTGAAGGGCCTCGTGCACTTCCGCGAAGACCAGGGTATCTTCGGCTATGTGTACGAGCTCGACTTGTCCGAGCGCGACCCCAAGGAAATGCGCGCGTCGTTTGCGTCATTCAAGGAACTGACGGCGCGTTTTCCGGATAGCCAGTATTACGACGACTCGATTTCACGCATGAAGTACCTCAACAATGCGCTCGGCATGTATGAGGTCCACGTCGCCCGGTACTATTTTAATCGCGGCGCTTACGTCGCGGCCGTCAATCGGGCGCAACTTGCTATCGTCAACAATCCGCAGACTCCGTCCAACGAGGAAGCGCTGGGTGTCCTGGTGGCGAGTTACGACAAGCTGAACCTGTCGCAGCTGGCCGACGACTCGCGACGGATCCTTGCCAAGACATTCCCGGAAAGCAAATACGTGACGGGTGCCTTGGACAAGCCGTGGTGGCAGATCTGGTCGCCGCAGGACACGACGTTAGGCGTGCAGTCCACAGGCGAGCTCGCGGTCAAGCCTTGGTGGCAGTTCTGGTAAGTCCGCGCTAATTTTCCCGCGTCAGGAACGCGACCGCGTCGCCTTCGTCCCGGGTTCGCCGCATCGGCGGCAACGCCTGCCAAATTCGCTTGCCGTAGGGTTTGTCCACCAGGCGAGGGTCGCAGATCATCAACACGCCACGATCGGTCTCGGTTCGGATCAGGCGCCCGGCACCCTGCTTCAACGCAATGGCCGCCTGCGGTAACTGCCAATCCATGAACGGGTTGCCCCCGTCAGCCTTCAGACGATCGAGACGCGCCGCGAACAGCGGATCGTCGGGCGGCGCAAAGGGCAGCTTGTCGATGACGACCAGCGACAGCGCGTCGCCCGGTACGTCGACGCCTTCCCAGAAGCTCGCGCTGCCCAGAAGCACGGCGTTGCCGAGCTGGCGGAAGCGCACCAGTAGTTCCGACTTCGAGCCTTCGCCCTGCACAAGCAACGGATAGTCGAGGCCTTCGCGCTCGAACAGCGACGTCAGCCGTTCGCGCGCATGCTGCAGCGCGCGCAGCGTGGTGAACAGCAGGAACGCGCGACCGCCGCTTGCCCGCAGCAACGGGAGCGCAGAATCGACGACGGCGTCGGTATGTTCCAGCGAATTCGGTGCCGGGAGTCCGCGCGGTACATAAAGCAACCCTTGCACCGAATAGTCGAAGGGACTGTCCCACGCGCCCGTGGTGGCCCGGTCGAGCCCAAGTTGGCCGGTATAGAGCGAGAAATCGCGGCCGACAGCGAGCGTGGCCGAAGTAAAGATCCAGGCCCGCGCCGTGGACTCGACCTGTCGCCTGAACAATGGCGCCACCGAGAGCGGAGAAGCCTGCAACTGAAAACCGAAGGGCGTGACGTCGATCCAGCGGATCCAGTCACCATCGTCGTCCGGACCGTCGGGAATGGCAGTGTCGGCGTCGCGCCAGCGGCCCACCTGGCACGCGGCTTCCTCGGCGCGCCGCGCGACCAGTGCCAGTTCCTCGCCGCGCTCGGCGAAGTGGCCCAGTTCCGTGGCAAGCCGGTCGAGTGCCGCCGCCAGGCCGTCGAGCGCTGCCGCGAATCCCTCGCGCGCCAACGCGAGGTCGCGCGTGAATTTCCCCGGGACGTTGCCGGCAGCGAGGCGCAATTTCTGTATTGCCGGCAGCAGCCCGGTGGCGGCATCGGGGAGTTCCGGAACGTCGCGCGCGGCGGTGCGCGAGACGACTTCCGCGTCGCGTGCCAGTTCCGCCAACTGACCGGCGCCCAACTGTTCGCCGAAGAAAAGCGTCGCCGTGTCCGGCAGCTGGTGGGCTTCGTCGAGGATCACCGTGTTGCAGTTGGGCAGGAGCTCGGACACGCCTTCGTCGCGCAACATCACGTCGGCGAAGAACAGGTGATGGTTGACCACCACGACGTCGGCGTCGAGCGCATCGCGGCGTGCCTTGAGGACGAAGCAGTCGCCGTGGTAGGCGCAGTTCTGGCCGAGGCAATTTTCGCGCGTCGAGGTGACAAGCGGCCAGATGGTCGCGTGCTCCGGCACGTCGGCCAGCTCGGCGCGGTCGCCGCGCTGCGTCGCGCGCGAGAACGCAATGATCTTTTTCAAGTGGCGTGCGTCGTCGCGCGAGGGCAGGCGATCGTCACGCGACGCACGCTCGAGGTGGTAATGGCAAACGTAGTTGGCGCGGCCCTTGAGCAACGCAATGGTCACCGGCACGCGCAGGGCGTCGCGTACCAGCGGCAGGTCGCGCTCGAACAGCTGGTCCTGCAGCGTCTTGGTGCCCGTGGAGACGATGACCTTGCCGCCGTACAGCAAGGCGGGAACGAGATAGGCGAAAGTCTTGCCGGTGCCCGTGCCGGCTTCGGCGATAAGTTGACCGCGCGTGGCAATGGTATTGGCAACGGCCTGTGCCATTGCGAGCTGCTGCGGGCGGAAATGAAAGCCCGGCAACTCGTTGGCGAGCGTGCCGCCTTCGCCAAAAATGGCCGTCAGCGCCGCGTCGTCCGTGCGCTCGCCCGGGGTGCCAGGGGAAAGGTCGGCTGGCGCGGCGGATTCGTGCGCGACCGATTCGTCGGCATGCAGCGGGTCGTGCGGCGGGCGGCTCAGTGTGGTGCTCAGTGTGGTGCTCAGTGTGGTGCTCAGTGTGGTGCTCAGTGTGGTGCTCAGT
>JBDTPJ010000108.1:0-12164 GCA_039932755.1 Betaproteobacteria bacterium | reverse complement strand
CCACCGGCTTGGGATCGTTCCCGTTCGCGATGAACGCGCGGGCGAACCAAACGCCATGGATGGTCTTGGAGTGGGCGACGTTGAATTCCGCTTCCGGCAATGGGCCTTCGTAGCCCGGCGGCACGATCAGATATTTCCCCCCTTCACCGCGGTCAGGCCCTGGAATGCCCATGTCGATGATCCAGCGGAACCAGGCATCCTGGACCGTGCCTAGGACTCCCGGCGGGACTTCCACCACGATCGGTCCCTTCGAGAGGTCGAAGTCGGAGATGATGTAGATCGTGTCGGCGTTGGGCGTCAGGAACAAGGACTTGGCATCCATCAGCTCCGAGAAGACGATCACCTCGTTGTCCTTCACGCCGACGCTCTGCAACCCGTTTCGGAGTGCGTGGATGCTGACGCCTTGCAGGGTGTCCGAAAACGCGCGAGTCGCGTGCTGGAAGTCCAGTTGGTCATAGACCTTGTCCAGCGTCGCCTTGCTCGGCTGGCCATCATGGAACTCGAGCGTGCCGATGCGCGACTCGACCTTATTGGGTGTGTTGAGCGATGACGGCAGCGCCCCACTCGTCTGGGCGTTGGCGGCCGCGCTGGAAAGCAGCGCGACAACGGCACTTGCCAAGGTCGCGGCGATTAATGGGGTTCTTGAGATGTACATAATTCGTTTCCTGTGTCTGCGGGATTGAGATTCCAGATCTTATCGAAAGAACCAGATCGTCGGAAGTTGTTGCGGATGCGTCCGCATGACTTCACTGCTTCGTCAGCCTAGCGGAGCGTTCGCTTCGCGCTAAGTACTTGATGGAATTAGCTCCCCGATCCGGGCTACAGTGACTTAATATACCCAGCTATCGGCACGCGCTGTTCTGTTTGAAAGCGCACCGCAATTCCGTCGGGGGTCCTATGGCCGCGCGGGATTCATAGCCGGAACAACCGCGGCGCTATCCATTAAGCTTTTTGCCAAGAAAGATCCCGACAACCAGCAACACTAAGAAAATTGCAAGTGCGATGAAGAACAGAACTTTTGCAATTGCAGCACTGTCGGCAGAGATCCCAGCAAAGCCGAATATGCCAGCAATAATTGAAATCACCGCAAATATGAGCGCCCACTTAAGCATCACACCTCCCTAACCGAATGTTGGCGTTTCTCGTATTCCATGCGCCGTTCAGGATAGCTGCTTCTTCCGCGCGGTCATCTGCCGACGCAGGTCAATTAAATCCATCGTGGAGCGGCGGCACTTAGGAAACATTTGGGTGTGTTCTTCGATAACGTGGTGTTCTGTGTAATCGCACAGAACCTTGACTTTCGCATCGTATTGGCTGTGCCCGGGCTCACCCTGCATGATCTGCGCGATTAGTTCCTTAGCGGAAGAGTGCTCGATTTTCGCCTCGTCCATCATGTCTGCTTCCATACCTGCTGCGCGCGCGGCGGGGTAAAATATCTCTTCCTCTATGATCGAATGCACGACAAGCATTCCGCACACCCTGTCCGCCAAAGCTTTCCTCGCTGATGCGCTGCCGCCATTGTCCTTCAATTTCTCGTACTGCTTGAACACCTTACCCGCAGCGCTGTGGTCGTCAACCAATAAATCGACGGCATCTGGTGGCCGAGTTTTGGGAGGCTTGGTGTTGTCGCCGAGGCATGAGACGTCCTTTTAAGTGAGATCGAGAGAGTTAGTGAATTAGGTCCGGGGACGGCCAACCCGCCTTCGCGAACCGGATTGAGGATTCATGGCTTCGCGACAGAACGCCGTCACCGCGTTTTCGTATTCGGCCAATCCGGCTGCAAATTGACGTGTAGCCTCTCGGTTCATTTGGCGGCGCGATACTGCGAAGACCGCGTTCGCGCCGCTGAGCCATATACTCAAGTAGGGATTCTTGTTCAACCACGGATTCTTCAAGAGTGCTCCCTCCAAATTAAAACTTGCTGAACGTTTTAGGCCTTTGGCACTCGACTAATGCGTAAACAACGCAATGAGAATGACGATGGGTATGGGGATGCCAAGCAGCAACAGCAGTATCGAACGCATGGTGGTCTCCTCAAAATGAAATAGCTAATACGCGGGGACGGTTTGGCTTGGACGATCGAAATCACGTTGTCGTCCGCCGATGGTCGCTGCTAGCGCGGCGCAGAATGCCCCGAAGAGTAAAGAAGCGAACACCCATAACGCCAAGTAGGCGGCGGCTTTTCTCGCCGCATCCGCCACTTGCTTCGCCTTCGCAATGGCGGCATCCTCTGCAGCCTTTGCAGCTACGGAAACCTTAGCGACGCGATCTTGGGCCTCGGCGGGCGTAAGTCCAGTGCGGCGGGAGACCATCTGCGCCAGGTAGTCCTTGTCACCATCGAGCCAACTTCCTTGAGCGAGCCCGGTGGAAATGATCGCGGAGGCCTCCGCGTTGCTCCTATCGATGTCTGGCCCCGCGCCCGCGGATAGTGGCTGATTGCCCCGAAACAGCATGTCCACAAAATAGTTTGAACTTTTTCTCTCATGAGATACCGAGGGAAATTTCCATACCTCAAATCGGTGCCCATTCGAGCCCATTGTTTTCAGCGAGGCGCACTTGATCGCTTTGCGCACTATTCCAATTCGTCGCGGACTGGGATGCAAGAGGATTGCCGGACTTTGCGTAGGCGATTTCCTACCGACATTGCGCGCTCGCGCGCGCCGTTCGCGGCCGGGACCGTCGTGCAACACAACCTCTATCGCCGGCACGTCTCGGGAGTATTCGGGCACCTTGACCCCGTGAGTCTCACTCCGGGCGACATCGTGCTCTACCTCAAACGATGCCCGCGCACCAGCGCCCGCAACGAGATTGGCCTGTTGTCCGTTGCCTATGTCGGATGGACAGACGAGGAACGGCTTGCGTTCAATCCCTGCTTTGGCGTCAAGGTGCGACTGCCCACGTCCAAGCGCACCCGGCTACTGACAGACACGGAGATAGACGCCATCGTTGCCCAGGCCCGCGAGCGCCCTACCGTCGCCATCGAGCTTGCCTACGCGACCGGGCTCCGCCGTGCGGACTTTTGCAGCCTGCGATGGTCCGATGTCACAGGCATGGAAGGACACGAAGAAAACGGGCGTCAGGCAATCATTCGAGCCGACCGACTACTCTATATTCGTGGCGAAACTTCTACGCCGACGAACTAGCAAGCCTTGATTGCAACGGCCACCGTAATTCGTTTACAATTAAGGGTTTCCCTAATCCTAACGCCGCTGGATCCCGTGCAAGACGAATAGTCCCGCGCGTCCCGCGACTCAATACTGGAATCGCTATGAAACTCGCTCAGGAAGTTCGCGCCGGCAATGTGATCATGGTCGGCAAGGAACCGATGGTCGTGCAGAAGGCCGAATTCACGAAATCCGGCCGCAACGCGTCGGTGGTCAAGATGAAGATGAAGAATCTTCTTTCCGGCAGCGGCACGGAGACCGTGTATCGCGCCGACGACAAGTTCGACACCGTGCAACTCGAGAAAAAGGAAGTGACCTATTCCTACTTCGCGGACCCGATGTACGTGTTCATGGACAACGAATTCAACCAGTTCGACGTCGAGAAGGACAACCTGGGCGATGCGCTCAACTATCTCGCCGAAGGACTGTCGTGCGAATTGACATTCTACGAAGGCAAGGCCATCTCGGTTGAACTACCGAACACGGTCGACCGTGAGGTGGCGTACACCGAGCCCGCGGTCAAAGGCGACACGTCGGGCAAGGTCATGAAACCCGCCAAGCTCGAGAACGGCTTCGAAGTCCAGGTGCCGCTGTTCGTGACCACCGGCGACAAGATCGAGATCGACACCCGCACCGGCGAATACAAGCGCCGCGTGTAAAACCCGGTCAACCGGAAGGAGCGCGGCCGTGCACGTGGCGGAAATATTCAAGCTTCCGTATGCCATTGCATTCTGGGTCGTGTTCTTTCTGGTATTCGTTCGCGAGGGCCGGATTGTCGGCCAGGCCTTTGGCGAAAAGTCCTCCACGCAGGATGCCGGAACTTTTCGTGCCCTCATCGTTGGCTCTCCCCTGGCCATGCTCGCGGCAGTCGCCGCGTCGTTTCTGCCTTGGCTGCCACTGCCGTTCCCGGTTGCCAGCCTGGCGCTGGGTACCGTGATGGTTATCGCCGGCGGGGTCCTTCGTCGATATTGCTTCAACGCGTTGGGCAAGTCGTTCACTGGCATGGTCACGGTCGTGCCCGATCAGCAGATTGTGCAAAGCGGCATCTACCGCTTCATTCGTCACCCTTCCTACACGGCCGCCTTCCTGATGTACACCGGTCTGGGGTTGGCACTGGGTAGCTGGATCAGCGTGGCCATCTTGTTCTTTGTTCACTCCTATCTGTACGGTCGCCGCGTGCTGGCCGAGGAGCGGGCGCTGGTCGCGACGCTGGGCGAGCCGTACCGGGAATACATGACGCGCACCAAGCGCTTCGTTCCGCTGATAATTTAGGGGGCTTCGCGCGGCGGAATGAATTTCCCGCGTGCGCGAGCCACTTCCGCGTGGGCGTCGCAGGCATGCAGATGGTCGTTGACGAGTCCCATCGCCTGCATGAACGCATAGATCGTCGTCGGGCCGACGAACGACCACCCACGCTTTTTCAAGTCCTTTGACAATGCGGTGGATTCGGCCGAGGTCGGCATTGTCGCCAGCACCTCACGCGTGATCTTGCGCGGACGCGACGAGGCCGCGGGCTCCCAGCGCCAGAAATAGGCGGAGAGTGAGCCGTATCCTTCCTCCATTTCCAATGCGCGCTGCGCGTTGTTGATGGTCGATTCGATCTTCCCGCGATGGCGAACGATGGCCGCATTGCCCATCAACCGTTCGACGTCGCGCGGCTTGAATCGTGCGACCTGCTCGAATTCGAAATTGGCGAAGGCCTCACGAAACCCTTCGCGCTTGCGCAAAATCGTAAGCCAGCTCAAGCCCGCCTGGAATCCCTCGAGGCACACCTTCTCGAACAGGCGCCGGTCATCGGCAACGGGAAAGCCCCATTCCCGATCGTGGTAGGCGACGTAGAGCGGGTCCTCGCCACACCACCCGCAGCGTCGGCCCCGCATGCCGTCATCAGCGCCTGCGTTTGCGTTGGTCATCACTCGATTCTAGCGGAATGCGCAGGGTGCAAGGCGCGACTATAATGTTCCGGGAAAACAAAAAAAGGATTGCACGTGAGCGCTGAATCATCCAACGCACGCTACGGTAGCGGCAAGTCCGTACGCCGGGTCGAAGACGAAAGCCTGCTCAAAGGGACCGGGCTTTTTGCCGATGACGCCTCGCTGCCAGACCAGGCGGTGGTGCATTTCCTGCGCTCACCACATCCTCATGCGCGAATCACCTCGATGAGTACCGCGGCCGCGGCCGCCCTGCCCGGTGTGATCGCCATCGTGACGGGTGAAGACCTGGTTCGCGAAGGTGTCAAGTCCATGCCTTTGTCGGCCGACTTCAAGCGCAGCGACGGCTCCCCCACCGCCACCGCGCCACGCCATGCGCTGGCGGTGGGCACCGTCCGCTTCGTCGGCGAGGCGGTCGCGGCCGTCATTGCACTGAGCAGTGCCCAGGCGCGCGATGCGCTGGAGGCCATCGACGTTGGCTACGAGCCCTTGCCCAGCGTGGTCAATCTGCCTGATGCGCTGGCGCCGGGCGCGACTCTGGTGTGGGCCGACGCATCGGGCAATGTCGCGTCAGAGGTACGCCATGGCAACGTTGCGGCCACCACCGCGGCATTTGCCACGGCCAGGCACATCGTTGCGCTCGACCTTGTCAATCAGCGCCTGGCGCCCTGTCCCATCGAGCCTCGCGCCATTCTCGCCAGCTACGACATCGGCACCGACCGCATCACGCTGCGCGTCTCCAACCAGACGCCGACGGGACTGCGCGACGAATTGTGTTCGGCGGTATTGGGCATCCCGAACGACAAAGTGCGGGTGCAGGTCGGCGACGTCGGTGGAGGCTTTGGGATGAAGACCGGTCTCTATCCGGAGGACGTCGTACTCGCCTATTGCACGCGCAAGTTCCAGCGGCCACTCAAATGGACTGCCGAGCGCATGGAGGAATTTCTCGCGGCGACCCACGGCCGTGACATCAGCAGCAAAGCCGAGCTGGCGCTCGACGCCGACGGGCGCATTCTCGCGCTGCGTATTGCGTCGCTCGCCAACGTGGGCGCCTACGCCACTTCGGCCGGAGTCGTCATCCAGTTGCTGATCGGCCCCTGGGTTTCCACCAGCGTCTACGACATCCAGACGATCGACATCGGGATCAAGGCGGTGATGACCCACACCACGCCAACGGGCGCATACCGTGGCGCGGGCCGGCCGGAGGCCATCTACATCATCGAACGACTGATGGATGCTGCGTCGCGCCAGATCGGCCTCGATGCCATTGAACTGCGTCGGCGCAACATGATCCGTCCGGAACAGATGCCCTATACCAATCCGATGGACAAGACCTACGACAGCGGCAACTTCGCGTCGGTGATGGACCAGGCGACGGCACTCGCAGACTGGCGCGGCTTCGATGAACGCGCCAATGCCGCGAAGGCGCGTGGTCGACTGCGCGGCCAGGGCTTGGCGACATTTCTCGAATGGACCGGCGTCGATATTTTCGAGGAGCGCGTGACGGTGACTGTCACGGGTGCAGGCGAAATAGAGATATTTTCCGCGCTGCAGGCGATGGGTCAGGGATTGGCCACAACTTTCGCGCAACTTGCGGTCGACGTGTTCGGCGTACCGATCGAAAAGATCAGGATTTCGCTGGGCGACACCGACCGCGGCACCGGATTTGGCAGTGCGGGGTCACGTTCGCTCTTTGTAGGCGGATCCGCCGTGCGTGTTGCCTCCGAGCGCACCGTCAAGAACGCACAAGAGCTCGCAGCGAAGGAACTCGAGGCCGCCGCGGGCGACATCGAATATCGCGACGGCGTATTCAGCATCGGCGGCACCGACCGCAGCATCGGATTGTTCGATCTTGCGCGCCGGCAACCGCTTGAGCGCATCGTGCTCGATTCCACCAGCACCGTTGCAGGGCCGACATGGCCCAATGCCTGTCATATCTGCGAAGTGGAAGTTGATCCCGACACCGGCGCCGTCGAAGTGGCCGGCTACTGGTCGGTAAACGACGTGGGACGCGTGGTCAACCCGATGATCGTGATTGGCCAGCTCGAAGGCGGCGCGTTGCAGGGCATTGGACAGGCGCTGTGTGAGGAGGTGGCCTTCGACCCCGAGTCCGGCCAGGCAATCACCGCGAGCTTCCAGGATTACGCGTTGCCGCGTGCCACCATGATCCGCCATTTCAAAATGACGATGGATGAGTCCACGCCGTGCAAGAACAACGCCCTGGGCGTGAAGGGCGTCGGTGAACTCGGCACCATCGGCGCGACACCCGCCGTGGTGAACGCGGTCATCGATGCATTGGCGCGAGCGGGCAGGACGGCGCCCGCGGTCGCCATGCAAATGCCGCTCACGCCCGAGCGCGTGTGGCGCGCGCTGCATGACTAGGACAGGCAAACGCGCGGAGAGAGCTCAGGCGCCCTGCTTCATTTGCCGCGCCGCGAGCGCATAGCCGCCGGAGGCGCCATCGACAAAGTGGACGTGGTTGCTGTCGCTGATTGACGGCACGAAGCACGTCATGATCGCGGCCGGTTGCCGGTGCATGCCGAAGCGCGCCACTTTTGCCGCGCGCGCTTCGACCAGCCGCTTTTCCACACGGTCCGCGAGCGCAGGCGTGCAATCGAGCGTCATGCGCAGGTTGTCGTCGAACTTGCGGAAGTCCGAATTTTCCACGACCTGGCGACGATAAATCGCCGGGTCGAAACTTCCAAAGCGTATGCCGAGCTTCAGGATGACGAACGCCAGCAGTGTGCCGAACAACAATTTCAAACGCCGCACCTTGAACGTCTCGCCCACCTGACGCGATGCGTGGGCCTCAAGGTCCAGCCCCGGCGGCGGCCAGCCGACCCCGGGCGCGCCGTCGGGCACGGGTCGCGCAACCTCCGGACTGCTTTCCAACTCCGCCAGCAGTCCTTCCACCACGGCGCGAAATGCCGGGTCGCCATAAGTGATCGGGGCCACGACCAGCGACAGGATCAGTCCGCGCGTCGCCGGAATGTCGTTCCAGCGGCAGGACAACCCCGTCAGGTCGGGACGCGTTCCCGGCGGTGCTGGCGCAATTGCAAACTGCCCGGCCTTCATCGCGCGTTCTGCCCATGCCAAGCCCCCGCCGGAGAACATCGCAAAGGAAACGTTTGGGGATGGCGCAAATCGCGCCACGCTCACGTTGCGACCCTCGTTCCTCACTGCCGCTACGGGAACTATGGCGACGCGCAGGTCCAGATCAAGGTCATCGCGCGTCCATGCCGCCGTTGCCGCGAGCGCCGCGCGCGCCCGCTCGCCATCCTTTGCTGCTACGGCAAAGCTGGCACCATCGCCACCGAACACGTAGGGAAATGTGCGCCCGGGAAGCGCATTGGTGACGGCGGCGATGACCGATGCACCCGCCGTATTCACCGCCTTGTAGCGGCCTCCCGCGATGGCCTCGGTGGAGCTCACGACGTCCGTCAGTCCGATCATCCAGTCGTCCGGCAATGCCCGGTACCGCGACGGGTCCATGATGTTGGTGAACCCTTCGAAGATCGGCAGACGGGAATAGAAGTCGGCGTTGTCAGGCATTGGTTGGTTCGGCGACCGGCTTGGTCAACCCGTCGCGATCCCACGAGTTGCCGGATTCGCCGATTATCCACGATGCGGATGGTGGATGGCCGTCGTACAGGCTACATCGCGGCCGCTCCTCCCCGGGCGCGAAGCCTTCGTGGCAGAATCGTCGCATGAGCACGCAGGACATCACATTGCAGTTGGCCGGGCAGCACGACGCCGCATTGCTCGCCGCCATGTCACGCGACCTGATCGAGGCGGGGTTGGGCTGGCGGTATCGCGCGGAATCGATCGGCAAACTCATCGAGGATGCCGAGATGGTCACGCTCGTCGCCCGCAGCGGCGAGGCACTCGCCGGGTTCGGCATCATGAAAATCGGCGACGAGCGCGCGCACCTGATTCTGCTTGCAGTGCGTCCGGAATTCCAACGGCGAGGCATTGGCCAGCGCATTGTTCATTGGCTGCAGGAGTCCGCCGCAATCGCGGGCGTGGTGTCCATCCACGTCGAACTCCGCGCTGGCAACACGGCTGCCTATGCGTTCTACCGTGGGCTCGGCTTTGCGGAAACGCTGCGTTTGCCGGGCTACTATTCAGGGCGCGAAACGGCCATCCGCATGCTTCGCCTGTTGCGGGTCTCCTGAAGGCGCGGCACCACAGCAAAGCCGTATATTTCAGCCCCGCGGCAGGAAGAAGTCGACCATCCGGGAGATCTGGCCGCGCATCATTTCCCTGCCATAGACCGTGGTGCACCCGCTCTCCTCGGCCAGCGACAGGAGCGGCGTGCGCTCCGGCTTGACGATGGCGTCAAAGACAACTACTTGCGCCGGCAGTCGGGAAATCTGCACGGGCAACCGCGCGTCGTCCAGCATGCCGACGGGCGAGGCGTTCAGGAGTATGTCGATACGCTCGGTCGTTGCATCACCCGCTTCCACAGCGACGCCAGGATTGGCGCGAGCAACCTTGGCGGCGAGTAACTGCGCGCGCCCCCTGTCGATGTCGAAGATGCGCAGAGAAGCCGGTCGCTCGAATCCGATGGCGACTGCGATGGCCGACCCCGCACCGCCTGCACCCAGCAACATCACGCGCTTCCCTGCGAATCCCAGGTTGCGCCGCCGAAACGCCTCGACACAACCAAGCCCGTCGAAGATGTCCGCATGCCAGCGTCCGTCAGCGCCCCTGACCAGTGCATTGATCGCCCCGACGATGCGCGCCTGCCCGCCCAATTCGTCGGCCAATGCGCACGCCTGCACCTTGTACGGAATCGTGAATACCAGTCCACCCAGGTTCTGCAGTCGCTTGAGCGAAGGCAGGACCGATACGAAGTCATCCGGTAGCACATGCATGGGCACCAGGATCGCATCGCGTCCACGGCGGCGGAACTCTGCGGTGAACATTTCCGGCGACCGGACCTGCTCGATCGGGTGGCCGACGATGCCGAACAGGCGCGTCTTGCCGGAGACATAGTCGACCTCGTCATCCATTGCCATGCGCTTATGCCCGTCTCAAGTGCCCGCGAGATCGCATCATGATGCGGCGGCACGAGCGTGGCAAGTTCCGGCCGGAACCCGCAAATAAATCGGGACTCTTGCTGCTAGACTTGTACCGTGAACCGCCGCGTGGCTTCGCTTTTCACCCAGATGTTCGCGACGTCGCCGCTGCGGCACGCGCCGTTTCGCCTGTTCTACTTCGGTTCGATCGGCTCCGCCGTCGGCTACACGATGCAGGCGACGGTCGCCGCATGGTTGATGGCGACGCTGACACCGTCCGCATTGATGGTGGCGCTGGTGCAGACTGCGAGCACCTCGCCCTCGCTGCTGCTGGGTCTCATCGCCGGCGCGCTCGCCGACATCGTCGACCGGCGCAGGATCATTCTCGCCACGCATATCGTATTGCTGGTCGCCACGATAGCGCTGGGCATGGCCACGCTTGCCGGCCTGACAGGCCCCACGATGTTGCTGGCACTGACCTTTGTCATCGGCGCGGGCTTTACGTTCTACATGCCGGCCCAGCAGGCCTCCATCAACAGCTTCGTGTCGCGAGTTGAACTGCCGCGCGCCGTAGCCTTGGGCGCCGTGGCATTCAATGTCGCGCGCGCCATCGGACCGGCGATTGCCGGCGCGCTTGCCGCATGGATAGGGACGGGAAGTGCGCTGGTGGCCAGCGCGCTGTTTTTCATCGTGATGATCGTCGCGATGCGCACCTGGAAGTCGCGCGAGCTGGCATTACCCGGCGTGCCCGAGACGCTTTTTTCCGGGGTCTTGAGCGGCTTGCGTTATGCGCGCCACTCGCGCCCGATGCGCTCGCTGATCATTCGCAATCTCAATTTTTGCGTGTGTGCGAGTTGCCTGTGGGCGTTGTTGCCGGTGATTGCGCGTGACCAACTGGGTCTCGGCGCAGGCGGCTACGGCCTCTTGTCCGCGAGTTTCGGCATCGGCGCTGTCGTCGGCGCCCTGTCAATTCCGCGTCAGTTGCAAAGCCGCACGCTGAACGCCGTCGTGACGTCCGGAGTCCTGCTGTGGACAGCTGCCACGCTGCTTATCGCCGCAACCAACATCACTGCCATTGCGCTGGCAGGCGCGTTCGGCGCTGGCGTGGCGTGGGTTTGCGTGCTCGCGAGCCTTTCCGCAGGAACCCAGAGCACCGCGCCGGCGTGGGTCCGTGCGCGTGCGGTGGCGATGAACCTTGTCGCGGTGCAGGCGAGCCTCGCGCTGGGCAGCATTCTCTGGGGAACGCTCGCGTCTGCGGGCGGACCGCGCGTGGCTCTGGCGGTGTCCGCTGCCCTCATGTTCCTGCTTCACGTATTGAACCGCCGCGTGCGCGTAGCGCTGGGCAACGAGGCCGACGTCACGCCTGCGGCACAATTGCCGGAACTCGCGATCGCGGTCCCGCCACTCCCTGACGACGGCCCGGTCCTGATCCAGATCGAATACCAGATTGCGCCAGAGGACCGCGGGGAATTCTTGCGCGCAATCCATGCGGTGGAACCGACCCGCCGCCGCAATGGCGCGTCGGCTTGGCGGGTGTTCCGCGACGTGGCCGAGGACGGTTGCTTTGTCGAGCGCTATATCATTACTTCCTGGGCTGAATATGTCAGGCTGAGGACGCGCATGACCATGGCCGATCGCAAGTTGCAGGACCACGTTGCGGCGAAGCAACGGCCCGACGTTTCGATTCGCGTTTCCCGGCTGATCGGCGTCAGTCCGCAGGATTGACCCGAGACCCGCTATCAACCCGCCGCCACATCCGTATGATGAGGTCCGACGCTTTCAAGGATCAAACCCATGCAACCTGATGCCAAAGAACCCAATGCCGCGCGGATCGAAGCACTGATCCGTGAACTGCTCGTCGAGATCGGCGAGGATCCGGATCGCGAAGGTCTCGTACGAACGCCGCATCGGGTCGCGGCGGCCATGGCGTTCCTTACCTCCGGCAATCGGACGGACATCGACAGGCTCATCAATGGCGCCATCTTCACGCAAAAGACCAACAGCATGGTCATCGTGAAGAACATCGAGGTCTACAGCCTGTGCGAGCA
>JBDTPJ010000107.1:0-12442 GCA_039932755.1 Betaproteobacteria bacterium | reverse complement strand
CCGGCCTGCCCCACATCCTGATGCGCTTTTTCACCGTGCCCGATGCCAAGCAGGCGCGCAAGTCCGTGCTCTGGGCCACGACCTGGATCGGCTATTTCTACCTGCTGATCTTCATCATCGGCTTTGGCGCCATCACGCTGGTGTTGACCAATCCGGAATTTGCCGATACCGCCAAGGGGATCATCAAGGGCGGCGGCGGTTCCGCCAACATGGCTGCCGTTCTGGTGGCCAAGGCGATCGGCGGAAACGTGTTCTTCGGCTTCATTTCGGCGGTGGCATTTGCCACCATCCTGGCGGTGGTCGCCGGTCTTACGCTCTCCGGCGCATCGGCGGTGTCGCATGACCTGTATGCAACGGTGTTCAAGAAAGGCAAAGCGGATAGCGCCGCTGAACTCAGGGTCTCGCGCCTGACGGTTCTGGGATTGGGTATTGTCGCCGTCGCGCTGGGCATCGCGTTTGAGAAGCAGAACATCGCCTTCATGGTTGCGCTGGCCTTCGCCATAGCTGCTTCAGCCAATTTCCCGGTGCTGTTCATGTCGGTACTGTGGAAGGACTGCACGACCCGGGGTGCGGTAATTGGCGGCTTCCTTGGCCTCATTTCCTCGGTGGGTCTGACCATCGTCTCTCCCTCGGTCTGGGAGGCCACGCTGGGCAATCCCAAGGGCTCCGCGCTGTTCCCGTATTCGTCGCCGGCGTTGTTCTCCATGACCATTGCCTTTGTCGGCATCTGGTTGTTCTCGATACTCGATCGCAGTCCGCGAGCTGGCAAGGAGCGCGCTGCATTCAAGGCGCAACAGGTTCGCTCCGAAACCGGCTTTGGCGCTTCGGGATCGTCCGGACACTGACCGTAACCCGCTCCTGGCTGCTATCCGGCAGCCAGGAGTTGGCGCAGCTTGATGAAAGCGAGCGCCGCCATGACCGCATCGTTGAGCGCGTCATGAGCATTGCGCAACGGCAGGCCGAGGTCGTTCATCAAGGTGGCGAAGCGCAAGTCGATGCGGGAATTGTCGCGCAAGTGCCGCGGCAATTGCCGGTATTTGTAGTCGTAGTACATCGCTGAAACTTCGTTTTGCGGTTGCGGCAGGCCCATGCCCAGCAATGGGAACAAGGCCCTGTCGATCATCGCCAAGTCGAACTCCAGGTAGTAACCGACCAGCGGGCGGCTGCCGATAAAATGCATCAGCTGTATCAGCGCCGCTTCAGGCGCGATTCCCTGGATGACGTCCTGTTCGCGCAGCTGGTGTATGCGCACGCTTTCGGCGGAAACGCGCCGTTCCGGGCGAACCAGCAACTCGAGTCGCTCGCTGGTCATCACCCGGTTGCCGCAGATGCGCACGGCAGCGATGGAAATAATTTCGTCGCTGCGGACGTTGAGGCCTGTCGTCTCGCAGTCGAGCGCCACCCATTCGTCGTCGGGAGCGCGGTCCCACATGTACCGGAAGCGCTCGTCGCCCAGGTGATACAGCAACCACGCCTTCTTCAGCTGCGCCAGCCAGCGGAAACGGTACCACGCGTCCATCATGAAACCATGTCGAGGTGGAAGCGTTGGCGCATCAGCGCCTTGAACCGCTTGACCACGCCCAGCGTGTCCTTGAGCAGATCGCGATCCAGGCTGCTCAGCTTCGACTGCAGGATGTTTCGTGATACCGGACGGTTCACCGCGAGTTCCGAGAGACCGGCCTTCAACTTGAGCCCCATGAAAAAATGCAGGCTGTCGGTCAAGTCCGCGCCCATCGCCTGGGTGAGCTCACCCAAGGCAACCAGCCGCTGGATGCGGGCGGTCGTTCCGAGATCATCGAGGCGGTGCGCCAGTGCCATGCTGCGAATGCCATGCACCAGCGGAAAAATTCCTGCCTTCTTGAGATCCAATTCGTCGTCATCATCCTGTTCACCCAGCGTCAGCAACCGGTTCCACCAGCCACCACTTGTGGAAAAAGAATCGATCGCGGAAGCAAATCGGGCGAGCATCGCATCGTTGTCGATCAGGACGCCGAAGACCCCAAGCCGCACGTCTTTCAGCAGGGTCCCGTCACCACACACCGCGTGCGCATCGAGAAATATGGCAAGGGACATGAGGCTGTCCGGCGTCGGCTTCAGCAGCCACTGACGCGTCATCTGACCGAACTCGCTTGAGGTTTGCCGCCACAGCGGGTTGCTGACCATGATATTGCCGGGGCAGTCGGGATACCCGAAATCACGCAGCGCGGCGGAAAACCTGTCGCAGATTTCCGCCAGGTCCACGGAAGGGCCATAGCCGTCGCGAAGAATCAACCCGTTGTCCTGATCGGTTTTCAGCAACTGCTCGCCGCGGCCCTCGCTACCCATCACGAAGAGGCAGCTGTTGGCGACGAGTTCGGGCGGTGCTATCAATTGCCAGGTTCGCTCGAACAGGCGGGCATTGAGTTCCTGCACCAGCGTCGCGATCAGGCTGACCTTGGTGCCGCTCTGGTGCAGCAGCGCGATGAGGCGGCCGATGTGCTGCGCCGCCCGCGCCAGCGCGGCGATGTCGTCGGACTCCATTATCTGGATGCTGATCAGGTACGAGTGATTCGACATGAAGCTGAACAGGTCCAGCGCTTCGAGTACACCGGTGATGCGCTCGCTGTCGATGGTGCCGTCGGCATTCACCTCGGCGACGACGACGCGGTGTACCCGCCGCTGGATCATCAGCGCGAGCGCGTCGCCAAGCTGGTCCGAAGGGCGGACCGAGATCAGGGAGAAATTGGCAAGCTGGCCGACCTTCAGTGCGCGCAGCGGCGTGCCACTCAGGATGGCCTTCTGCAGGCCTGTATGGGTGAAGATTCCCAGGCGCGCGGGCCGGCACGAATGATCGCGCACCAGGACGGTGGCCGTGCGCTCCGACTGGAACAATTGCACGACCGAGACGATATCGGTATCGGCGTCCACGAAGTGGGCCGGCCGCACGAACGCCTCGTCAACCCGGGCCATCGTCAACGACTGCAGCTCATGCTGACTCTTGCTTTGCGAGATCGCGCTCAGCTTGTCGGACAGGTCGGAAAAAAGCATCGCACCAAATCTTGCGTTGCTGGCGATGAGGCTGCTGACGGTCTTCTTTGCCAGTTGATACGCCACCACTTCTTCGGCGGCGACAAAACGGCTGCTGACCTTCTCGGCGACCAGTCCGCGGCCGTCGAAGCAGTCGTTGATGCCGTAACTGTTGATGACCTCGCTGCCGCCGTACTGGTGGACCACGCCCTTGATGATGACGAACAGATGCGTGGGTTGGATGCCGACATCCAGAATGGTCTCGTTGGCCGGAAAATATGCGACGTCGACGCTGTCCCGCACCAGTCGTTGCTCGTCCGGACTCAGGCTGTCGAACGGGGACTCGGAAAAATTAAAGGCATTGGGCATGTTCGACGCCTACGAAGATCGCCGTGTTTCTTCCGCTACCCGCGTCACCAGCGACTCGGGCGTCATGTCGGCATGAATTTGCGCGATGCCGCCCAGCGCGGCAAGATGTCGCACCGGCTGACCCATCAGCGCATCACCTTCGAGCAATGCGTCCAGCGCGGCTACCGGAAGGCGCGTGACGCGTGCGATCGCGTCAGGCGCCATGGCCTCAACGCGGGCGCCGGCAAGCGCATCCAGTATGCACGTCTGCAACGCGTTGACGAAGAACGCGGCGCTGTGGCCGCACCCCGCCAGCAAGCCCACGACCACGTGGCCGTCCATTTGCAGCAGAGCGAGCCGGGCCGCGTGCGCCGCCAGATACTCGGACACGCCCAGCACCTCGGCGGCGCGGGTCGTCGCGTGGCCCGCCGAATCCTCGACAATGACCAACGGCGCGTCGGGCGGCAGGAAGTGGGGAATTGCCTTCGCGATAGCAACTGCTTCGGCGGGACCCAATGCGTTCGCCGCCAAAGGGCGCAGCAGGTGCAGGTCGCTATCGCGTACGCGCCAGAGCCAACCCAGAGGATCCACGGCCTGCGCCCCGGCGAAAATCGCCATTCCTGGTCGGGCAGCGGGTGACGCAGCGGGATTCTCTCCGGCAGCGGCCAGCCGTGCCGCGAGCTTTGCATCCCAGATTGCCAACGTCGAGCGATCCAGGCGAGCCGGTTGCAGCGCAGCGGCAGCAATCGTGGTGCGCAACGCACCCTCGTCGTCGCCAACGAGGGTGCCGATTCCCGTCGCCACGCGGGCCGCGGCGCCGAACAAGGCTGTCACCGACAGGGAATTGTCCGCATCGAGTTCCGCCTTGCCCCGCGCCGTTTCAATCACGCCCGGGCCGGAGAGGCCGAAGCGGGTGTCGGGCAGAAAGTACAAGTGTGCGCAGGCGGCGGCCAGGACCGACGCTCCGCCAAACGCTGCGCCCGTCACGATTGCTACGGTGGCAATGCCGGCGCGGCGGACATCGAGCAATGCGCGTAATGCACGCGCTAGCGCGAGTTCCGCTGCATTCGCTTCGTGCAGGCGAACCCCGCCGGAATCCACCAGAAGCACGACTGCGTCCGGACGCTCCGCCAGCGCACGGTCGAACAGCCAATGCAGCGCCGCGCCATGATTCGCACCGACACTGCCTCCCAGGAAACGCGCGTCCTGCGCCGCGGCCAGCACGCGCGTTTTCCCGACCACGAGTCGCGCGCACACGACACCATCGTCGGCAACCGGCGCAATTCCCCAGCGGGCGACGTGCGTGCTGGCACCGGCAGCAGGATACGGCGCAAGACTTCCGGCGTCTGCGATTGCCGCGAGGCGGGTCAACGGATCAAGTATGGAGATTTGGGCCAAGCGCTGTGGGCGACGGCCGCCTCGGTTAATCTCAATTTCCTGATGGGCGGCCATCATGTGGAATAATCGTCGCAAGCAGAATAACACCGCCGCCCGCGTTTTCATGTTGCGCGCCCGGCAGTCTCCCATCGGCTCCTGAGGGTCACCCTAGTGGACGCGAATAATTGAACGCCAACCTTTACGCGTTGTTCGAAAGCCATTTTCCCCACGGTCAGGAACAGCCGCTGCTGATCATTCCAAACGGGCCGGTGATCCACTACGACGACATGAGGGCTGCGTCCGCCAAGATAGCGAATGCGCTGGTCGCGGCGGGCTGCCGTTCCGGCGACCGCGTCGCTGTCCAGACCGACAAGCATTGGCAAGCCCTCGCGCTCTACCTGGCGTGTCTGCGCTCGGGCCTTGTCTACCTGCCGCTCAACACCGGCTACCAGCGCAGCGAGCTTGATTATTTTTTCACTGACGCCGAACCACGCGTGATCGTGTGTGGTCCTGAACACCTGGGATTGGTGGAGACCATTGCGCGCGGCGCAACCGTGCTGACACTCGATGCGCACGGCGGCGAACTCATGGATCGCGCGGAAGCGCATCCCGAGACCTTCGATGCGGTCACCTCGCGACCGGATGATCTTGCCGCCATTCTCTACACTTCCGGCACCACCGGACGTTCCAAGGGCGCTATGCTGACCCATCGCAACCTGGCTTCCAATGCGCTCGCCCTGGTCGGCGCCTGGGGCTTCACCCGCGGCGACGTCCTGCTGCATGCGCTTCCGATCTATCACGTGCACGGACTCTTCGTGGCGATTCATTGCGTGCTGCTGTCCGGCGCCCGCATGCTCTGGCTTTCGAAATTCGACGCGAAGGAAGTCACGGGGCTGCTTCCCAAAGCTACCGTGATGATGGGTGTTCCCACGTTCTATTCGCGGCTGCTCGCGGAACCCGGTTTCACGCGCGAGAGTTGCGGCGCGGTCCGGTTGTTCGTGTCAGGCTCCGCGCCGCTCCTGCCGGAGACCTTCGAAGCCTTTCGCGAGCGCGCGGGGCAGGCGATTCTCGAGCGCTATGGCATGACCGAAACCGGCATGAACACGTCGAATCCGCTGGATGGAGAACGGGTGGGCGGTACCGTCGGTATGCCGCTGCACGGCATAGAGGTACGGGTCATGGGTGACGACGGCACGCCGTGTCCGCCCGGCCAGATCGGCGCAGTGCAAGTACGCGGACCCAACGTGCTCGCCGCCTACTGGCGCATGCCCGAAAAGACGCGCGAGGAGTTCACCACCGATGGTTACTTCAAAACGGGCGACATGGGCGAATGGGTGGCGTCAGGACCGGGCCGGGGCTATCTGCGGCTGGTCGGCCGCGCAAAGGATCTCATCATCACCGGCGGGCTCAACGTGTACCCCAAGGAAATCGAAGAGCGCATCGACGCCATGGAAGGGGTGATTGAAACTGCCATCATCGGCGTGCCCGATCCCGATTTCGGCGAGCGAGTCATTGCCGTCGTGGTCGCGCATGCCTGTCACACGTTGACGGAAGCGGCGATCATCGCGGCGCTGAAGGCCGACATCGCCGCGTTCAAGGTGCCCAAGCGTGTGCACTTCGTTACCGACCTACCGCGCAACGCGATGGGAAAGGTGCTGAAGGCTACTCTACGAGAACGCTTTGCGGTGCCCCCGGCTTCCTGATGTAACCGGCGGGCTGCACTGCGCGAACGCTACTCGTCGTAGCCGAAGGCCGGACCGACCTCGCCACCCTCAGTCACACTCACCGCGCAATACTTGAATTCCGGAATCTTGCCGAAGGGGTCGAGCACTGGATTGGTGAGCAGATTGGCGGCCGCCTCGTAGTAACAGAATGGAATGAACACCGCACCGCGCGGCGTGCCGGCATCTGCGCGCGCCGCCAGGGCAATGCTGCCGCGGCGCGACGAGACGGTGATCGTGCCGCTCGGTGAAACCTTCAACTGCGCCATGTCGGCCGGATGCATCGAGGCCACCGGCACCGGTTCAATCTCATCCAGCACCTCAGTGCGTCGCGTCATGCTGCCCGTGTGCCAATGTTCGAGCTGGCGCCCCGTGATAAGTACGAACGGATAGTTGAAGTCGGGCGGTTCCGCGCCGGGAATGATTTTCGCAGGGACGAAACGAGCCCTGCCGCTCGGCGTCGGAAAAGTTTCGGTGAACACGACGCGTTGACCGGGATCGCCTTCCTGCTCGCACGGGTAGGTGACCGAATGCTCGGCTTCGAGTCGTTCCCAAGTGATTCCGGCGATCGACGGCATCGCCTGACGCATTTCCGCAAACACTTCGCGCGGATGGCTGTAGGTCCAGTCCAGGCCCAATTCCTGCGCCATCGCCACGATAATGTTCAGGTCCTGGCGCGCTTCACCGGGCGGCTCCAGCGCCTGCCGTCCAAGTTGCACCGAGCGATCCGTGTTGGTAAACGTTCCCGTCTTTTCGGGGAACGCAGAGGCAGGAAGGATGACGTCGGCGAGATAGCCGGTCTCGGTCAGGAAGATGTCCTGCACGACCAGCATCTCGAGTTCGGACAACGCCTGCCGTGCATGCGCCACGTCCGGATCGGACATCGCGGGATTCTCGCCCATGATGTACATACCGCGGATTTGCCCTGCGTGCACCGCATCCATTATTTCCACGACGGTCAGTCCGGGTTTCGAATCGAGCGCCTGGCCCCACAGCGTTTCGAACTTCGTTCGTGCACCGCCATCGTCGACGCGCTGGTAATCCGGAAACATCATCGGGATCAGGCCGACGTCGGAAGCGCCCTGCACATTGTTCTGACCCCGCAGCGGATGCAGTCCCGTACCCGGCCGACCCACCTGCCCCGTCATCATCGTGAGGGCGATCAGGCAGCGCGCGTTGTCGGTGCCGTGGACGTGCTGCGATATGCCCATGCCCCACAGGATCATCGATGCGCGCGACGTGGCGAACAGGCGCGCCACTTCACGAATCTTCGCAGCGGAAATGCCGCACAGCGGCGCCATCGCCTCGGGGCTGTACGCCGCGACGTTCACCTTGAGCTCCTCGTACCCGGACGTCCGGTCCGCAATGAACTCTTTCGCGACCAGGCCCTCCTCGACGATCGAGTGCATCATGGCGTTGAGCAGCGCAACGTCGGTGTCCGGCTTGAACTGCAGGTAGTGCGCCGCGTGCCGCGCGAGCTCCGAGCGGCGCGGATCGGCCAGCACTAGCCGCGTGCCGTTCTTCACGGCATTCTTGATCCACGTCGCCGCGACCGGATGATTGACGACCGGATTCGCGCCGATGAGCAGTACCACGTCGGCCTGGAGCACGTCCATCACCGGATTGGACACGGCGCCGGAACCGATACCTTCGAGCAGCGCCGCGACGCTGGAGGCATGGCACAGGCGCGTGCAATGGTCGACATTGTTGGTGCGAAAACCCGTGCGCACGAGCTTCTGGAACAGGTACGCCTCTTCGTTGGAGCCCTTAGCCGAGCCGAAACCCGCCAGCGCGTTCGGGCCGTGCTCGTCGCGAATGTCGCGCAACGTGCCGCCCGCCAGGGCCAGCGCTTCTTCCCAACTCGCTTCGCGAAACGCTTCCAGCGGATTGGCGGGATCCAACGCGGCTTTCGGATCCTTGGGCACGCCGGCCTTGCGGATCAGCGGCCGGGTCAGGCGTTGCGGGTGATGCACGTAGTCGTAACCGAAACGGCCCTTGACGCACAGCCGGTCGCGATTGGCGGGGCCATCGCGCCCTTCCACCCGCACGATCAAGTTGTCCTTGACGTGGTAGGTGAGCTGGCACCCCACCCCGCAGTACGGACACAGCGACGCGACCGCGCGATCCGTGGGCGCGAGATAGGCCTCCTTTGCCGGGGCCAGCGCGCCCGTGGGACATGCCTGCACGCACTCTCCGCATGCAACGCACGTCGACTGCCCCATAGGGTCGTCGAGATCGAAGACGATCTTCGATCGGGCGCCGCGCAGCGCAAAGCCGATGACATCGTTGACCTGTTCCTCGCGGCACGCGCGCACACAACGCGTGCACTGGATGCAGGCGTCGAGGTTGACCGCCATGGCCGGGTGTGAAATATCCGGTGCCGGCTGGCTGCGTGCAGCAAATCGCGGCGCCCCAATGTCCAGCGTGCGCTTCCAGTATTCGAGTTCGGAGTCTTCGCGCAGGAGCCTTGCGGGAACATCCGCGGCGAGCAATTCAACGATCAACTTCTGCGCATGCACCGCACGCGGACTCTTGCTCGCGACTTCCATGCCCGCCGTCGGCATGCGACAACAGGACGGCGCCAGGACTCTCTCGCCCTTGATCTCGACCATGCACGCGCGACAGTTGCCATCCGGACGCATGCCGGGCTTGTGGCATAGATGCGGAATGTCCGTGCCGTCGCGCAGTGCCGCCTCGATGATCGTCTCGCCGGCCAACGCGCTCACCGATTTCCCGTCGAGCTGAAAAACGACCGCCGGTAACGCCGCGTTCATGACAGCTCCCCCGGGAAGTACTTGATGACGCAGGCGATCGGATTGGGCGCCGCCTGGCCCAGCCCGCAGATTGACGCATCCGCCATCGCGCGCGAAAGTTCGTCCAGCAAGCCCGTGTCCCAGCGCGGACTGGCCAGCAGCCCGACCGCCTTTTCTGTACCCACGCGGCAGGGCGTGCATTGACCGCAGGACTCGTCGGCGAAGAAGCGCATCAGGTTGAGCGCTGCATCGCGTGCGCGGTCGTGTTGCGAGAGGATGATCACCGCGGCGGAGCCGATGAAGCAACCGTGCGGCTGCAACGTGTCGAAGTCGAGCGGAATGTCGCCCATCGCCGCGGGGAGAATGCCGCCACTGGCGCCGCCGGGAAGGTACGCGTAGAAGCCGTGACCCGGAACCATGCCGCCCGCATATTCGTCGATCAGTTCCTGCACCGTGATGCCAGCGGGCGCCACGTGCACGCCCGGCTTGGCCACGCGCCCCGACACCGAAAAGGAACGTAATCCTTTGCGGCCATGCCTGCCGTGGGCGGCAAATGCGTCACTGCCTTTTTCCAGGATGTCGCGGATCCAGAACAGCGTCTCCATGTTGTGCTCGAGCGTGGGCCGACCGAACAGTCCCACCTGCGCGACATAGGGTGGACGCAGTCGCGGCATGCCGCGCTTGCCTTCCAGCGATTCGATCATCGCCGACTCTTCGCCACAGATGTACGCGCCTGCGCCGCGGCGCAGGTGGATGCGTGGCAGAGGGCACGGCGGATCGGCCTCGAGGGCGGCGATTTCGCGCGTCAGGAGTTCGCGGCAGCCCGCGTACTCGTCGCGCAGGTAAATGTAGACCTCGGCAATACCAACGGCCCATGCCGCGATCAGCATGCCCTCGAGAAAGCGATGTGGGTCGCGTTCCAGGAAATAGCGGTCTTTGAAAGTTCCCGGCTCGCCTTCGTCGATATTGACCGCGAAGAGCCGCGGCGCGGGCTCAGCGCGAACGATGCGCCACTTGCGGCCCGTGGGAAATCCGGCCCCACCCAGACCGCGCAGGCCGGAATTCTCCAGCGCACCGATGACATCGTCGACCGAACGCTTGCCGTTCGCGCAAGCGAGCAGCGCGCCATAGCCGCCGCCCGCGCGATAGGCAGCGTAGTCGACGTACGGCGAGCGCTGCGCCTCGAACGCCTTGGCAGCGATGGCGGCGACAACCTTGTCGACGGTGGCATGGTCAACCGGATTGCGCCCAACGACGGCAACCGGCGCCTTTTCGCAGCGCCCGACACACGGCGCACCGATCACCCGCACGCCGTCCCCGCAGGCGCGCTCCAGTGCACGGTGCAAGACCTCCGCGCCGGCCATCTGGCAGGACAACGTTTCACATACGCGCACGGTCAGCGCCGGAGGTGGCGTTTCGCCTTCCTTCACGACGTCGAAGTGGTGATAGAAGGTCGCCACCTCGTAGACCTCCGTCATCGCGAGCTTGAGTTCGTGCGCCAGCGCGACCACGTGCGGCGCACTGATGCAACCGTAGCGGTCCTGGATGAGATGCAGGAATTCGATCAGCAGGTCACGCTGGCGCGGCGCATCGCCCAACAGCACCTGCACCTCGGTCAGCGCCTGCGGGTCGAGGGTGCGTCCCTTCATCTGGCCACGCGCGCGGCGCTTGCGGCCAAGGCCCGATACGTCGATCACCTGTTCTGGGGTATCTGCCATAGGGGTCTCTTGGTTTGCTCAGCGCAGCTCAAGTCAGGAAGTCGCAGTACTTGTCGACAAAGGTCGCGAGGTCGAGTGTGTGCTGGCGCGTCAGCCGTTCCGCCAGCTCCGTGTCGCGCCGTTCCAGCGCATCGATGATATTCATGTGGTCGACGATGGAGCGGCTGGCGCGGTCTGCCTTGGAAATGGTCATCTTGCGGATCGCGCGGACATGGATGAGCAGGTTCTGCACGGTGTCGATCATCAAAGTTGATCCGCCGAGCTTGAAGATCGCCTGATGAAACGCGAGATTGGTGTCCGAGTACTCCTGCAGGTTGGCCGCCGGTTTCGAATCTGCAAAGGAGTCGAACATGTGGCGCAGCGACGCGATATCGGCATCCGACGCATGCAGTGTGGCGAGCCGCGCGGACATGCTTTCGAGCGCTGCCCACATCTCGATCATCTCGATGATGTCGCGCTTCGTCTTGCGCA
This sequence comes from Betaproteobacteria bacterium, assembly GCA_039932755.1. Taxonomy (GTDB): domain Bacteria; phylum Pseudomonadota; class Gammaproteobacteria; order Burkholderiales; family Casimicrobiaceae; genus VBCG01. The sequence continues at coordinate 1,048 of JBDTPJ010000107.1, read as the reverse complement.
CGATGAAAATGCCGCGTCGCGGCAGCGTGCGCAGGAAGCCCTCCTGTTCCAGCAAGGTCATTGCTTCGCGAATGGGCGTGCGGCTGACTCCCAGCGCCGAGGAGAGTTCGCGCTCGTCGAGCCGGATCTCCTCGTGCTGGTCGTAGACATCGGCATTGGCGATTGCCTGCTTCAGCACGGCGTATGCCTGCTCGCGAAAGCTCATGTTGGTGTTGAGCGGGCGAACGGAAAACGAAGGTGCGGCAGCGAGCGAAATCGTCGACATGGGGGGCGGTTCCTTGCGTCTCGTCCTGGTGCCTTGAGGCGGGTATCAGACCGCCGCGAATTGCTGCAATGCAGCGAATTGCCCGTCGTTTCGTGCGTGCCGGATTTGCGTGTTGACGCGTATAAATATATCAGATACGGTATATCAACGGTGCGCAAAAGAACAGTCGCTGGTACCGCCAAGCGACACGGCACACTGTCCCCTTGTGGTATTGCACGGGCACCTTGGAGGAGTCGACATGAAACGAATCAAGCACGGCGTCGTGGGCGCTGCGGTGTTGGTAATCGGCTTGGCCTGCGCGCCGGCGATGGCCGCGTGGGAGCCGACCAAGTCGGTCGAGTTCATCGTGCCGGCCGGCACCGGCGGCGGCGCCGATCAGATGGCGCGCTTCATCCAGGGCGTCGTTGTCAAGAACAACCTGATGAAACAGCCGATGGTCGTCATCAACAAGGCGGGCGGCGCGGGTGCGGAGGGTTTCCTCGACATCAAGAGCGCCAGTGGCGATCCGCACAAGATCATCATCACGTTGTCGAACCTGTTCACGACACCGCTTGCGACCGGCGTTCCCTTCAACTGGAAAGACCTGACCCCGGTCGCAATGCTTGCCCTCGACCAGTTCGTGTTGTGGGTCAACGCCGAGACGCCGTACAAATCGGCGAAGGACTATGTCGACGCCGTGAAGGCCGCGGGCGCCGGCAAGATGAAGATGGGCGGCACGGGTTCCAAGCAGGAAGACCAGATCATCACGGTCGCGATCGAGCGGGCCACCGGCGCCAAGTTCAC
>JBDTPJ010000106.1:0-13030 GCA_039932755.1 Betaproteobacteria bacterium | reverse complement strand
TGGCGCCGATGAACAACATCTGCCCCGAGACGATGGTGCCGACGATGCCGTTCCTTTTCAAGTCCAAGGAGCACATGCGCAAGGTTCTCGATGGCCCGATCGGTGACGAAATCGCCAAGGCCTGCGAGAAGTACGGCTATGTAACGCTCGCCTACTACGACTCCGGCTCGCGTTCGCTGTACACGACGAAGAAGCCAATCAACTCGTTCGCTGACGTCAAGGGCATGAAGATCCGCGTCCAGCAGTCCGACCTCTGGGTATCGCTGCTGCAGGCGATGGGCGCCAATGCGACGCCGATTCCGTACGGCGAGGTCTACACCGCATTGAAGACCGGCGTGGTGGACGGCGCAGAGAACAACTGGCCGTCCTACGACACCGCCCGCCACTTCGAAGTTGCGCCTTACTACTCGCTGACCGAGCATTCGATGGCGCCGGAAATGCTGCTGATGTCGAAGAAGGTCTACGACGCGCTGTCGCCGCAGGAGCAGCAGATGTGGCGTGACGCGGCCAAGGCGTCGGTGCCCTACATGCGCAAGCTGTGGGACGAAAAGGAGGCGACGTCGCGCGCGGTGGTGGAAAAGGGCGGCGCGAAGGTCATCGTTGTTGACAAAAAGCCGTTTCAGGACGCGATGAAGCCGGTGTACGACAAGTTCATCACCGATCCGAAGCTGAAGGAAATGGTCGCGAAGATCCAGGCGTCGAACTGATGTCCCGAAGCCGGCGGCCATCGCTGCCGGCATCTTTCCTCCCGGCCGTGTCACTACGGGTGGCGCGGTCATTTGCGGCAGCGTGATGAAAAAAACCCTGGCGTTGCTGGAGCGCATCAACGATCGCGTCTCCACGTGGGCGTTGACGCTGTCCGGTCTCGGCCTGCTGGTCATGACGGCCGTCACTGGCTGGCAGGTGTTCGGGCGGTACGTTCTCAACGATTCGCCGCAATGGGTGGAGCGCACCACCCTGCTGCTGGTGCTTTATTTCACGTTCCTGGCAGGAGCCGTGGGGGTGCGCGAGGAGTCGCATCTCGGCATCGCTTTCGTCAATGACGCGCTGCCTGCCGGCGTGCGCCGGGTCGTCCACGGCGCGGTCGACCTGATTGTCGCGGCATTCGGCGCCGTGCTGGTCTGGAATGGCGCTCTGCTGGTGATCGAAACCTGGGATGTCGCCACGCCGATCATCAAGATTCCGGAGGGCGCCACCTACCTCGCCATTCCGCTGGGCGGATTGTTGATCGCTTCGTACTCGCTGGAACTGCTGCTGCGCGTGCTGACCGGAATCGAGCGCCCGCGCGCCGTGGACCTCGACGAGCCGGGACCCGCCTGATGGAACTGTGGATACTCTTCGGCAGCTTCTTGCTGTTGATCGCCTTCAACGTGCCGATCGCATTCGCGTTGGGCATTTCGGCCTGTGCCACATTGGTCTACGACAGCCTGCCGCTGATGGTGGCGGTGCAGCGCATCGCGTCGGGCATCAGCGTGTTCTCGCTGCTGGCGATTCCGTTCTTCATTTATGCCGGCGAGCTGATGCTGTTCGGCGGCATCGCCGAACGGTTGGTTCGCTTTGCCAACGCGGTGGTCGGGCATGTACGGGGCGGACTGGGATTGGTCAATGTCCTCGCCAGCATGCTCTTTGGCGGAATTTCGGGCTCGGCAGTGGCGGATACATCGGCGCTGGGTTCGATTCTGATCCCGCTGATGAAGAAAAAGGGCTACGGCGCCGACTATGCGGTGAACGTCACCATCACCGCGTCCACGACGGGAATACTGATCCCGCCGTCGCACAACATGATCATCTATTCGCTGGCGGCCGGCGGCGGCGTGTCGATTGCAACGCTGTTCATGGCCGGCATCGTGCCCGGCGTGCTGACCGGCTTGTGCCTCATGGTGGCGGCATGGGCGGTCGCGGTGAAGCGGGGTTACCCGAAGGATGAGTGGCCCGGCTGGGGCGGCGTATGGACTTCGTTCCTCGGCGCGGCGCCGGGGCTCTTCGCCACGGTGATCATCATCGGAGGCACGCTTTCCGGCGTCTTCACTGTGACGGAATCCGCTGCGGCCGGCGCGATCTATGCGCTGCTGGTCACGCTGTTCGTTTATCGCAGCCTGTCGCTCGCCGATTTCTGGAAAGCCACGATCAATGCCACCAAGACCACGGCGATGGTGATGCTGCTGATCGGCACCGCTAGCGCCTTCGGCTACGTGCTGGCGCTGCACCAGGTGCCGGCGAAGACCATCGAGCTGATGCATGGCATCTCCACCAACCCCTACGTCGTGCTGTTCATCATCAACATCATCCTGCTGGTCCTGGGCTGCATCATGGACATGGCTGGATTGATCCTGATCTGCACGCCGATATTCCTCCCGGTAGTAAAGTCGATCGGGATGGATCCCGTACAGTTCGGCATGTTGATGATGCTGAACCTCGGCACCGGACTGTGCACGCCGCCGGTGGGCACGTGCCTGTTCGTCGGTTGCTCGATCGGGAAGATCCGAATCGAGGAAGCGGTCAAGACGATCTGGCCGTTTTATCTCGCGATGTTCGTGGCGCTGATGTTCGTGACTTACGTTCCTGCGGTTTCTCTCTGGGTTCCTTACACGCTGCTCAAATGAATCCTATATCGTTTCATTCTTCCTTTCAGGAGGCTTTCATGAATGGCATTCGAATGCAGAAATTCGCCGTGAGGCGTGCGCTCGTGCAATGCGTCGCCGCTGCACTTTCCATCGGCTTGCTCGGGGCCGGATCGGCAATGGCGCAGGCGCCGAAGAGTCCGGTGACGATCAATATCGTCGACGTCGCGGGCAATCTCGCGCTGACGCAGGAGGCGATCGACCAGTACGTCAAGAAGCACCCGGAAGCGATTTCCAAGGTCACCTACACGAAGGCGCCAGCACCGGAGTTGCCGGGCAAGCTCAAGGCGATGCAGGGCGCGGGCCGCAGCGACATCGACCTCGTCCTGACGGGGACTGATTTCCTCGCGGCGGGCATCGAGCAGGATGTGCTGATGAAGATTCTCCCGGCCAACGCCGGAAAGTTTCCCAACTTGACGGCGAACTACCAGCCGCCGGCCGCCAAGATGCAGGAGCTGGCCAAGGACTTTGGCGTTGCGGTCACGTTCATGCCTGCCGGTCCGTTGGTCGAATACAACCCGGCGAAAGTGAAGCAGCCGCCGACCACGCCGGCCGAACTGCTGGCCTGGTGCAAGGCCAATCCGAATCGCCTGATCTATGCGCGTCCCGCCAATTCCGGCCCCGGCCGCACGTTCATCATGGGCCTGCCGTACATTCTGGGCGACAAGGATCCCAAGGATCCGGTGAAAGGATGGGACAAGACCTGGGCTTACTTGAAGGAACTCAATTCCTGCATCGAGTACTACCCGACGGGAACCGGAGCCGTGATGAAGGAGTTGGGCGAGGGCTCGCGCGACATGACGATCACAATGACCGGTTGGGATATCAATCCGCGCGTACTGGGCATCGTGCCGAAGGACTACAAGGTCACGCCGTTCAAGGGCATGACGTGGATCAACGATGCGCACTACATGACGATCCCGAAAGGTGTTCCGGCGGAAAAAGTGACCGCGGTGCTGGACCTGATGGCGTACCTGCTGACACCCGAGGCCCAGGCCTACACGTGGGACAAGGGATACTTCTACCCGGGCCCGGCGGTGAAGAACGTGCCGCTCTCGATGGCGCCCGCGGAATCCCAGGCAGCCATCAAGGAATTCGGGCGTCCTGAATACGAGGGCTGGCTCGCGCAATTCCCGCACACGCAGTCGCTGCCGCCGTCGGCGCAAGTGGAGGCGTTCAAGATCTGGGACCAGCAGGTCGGGGCCCAGAAAACAAAGTGACGCAGCGCTCCGGGAGCAAGACACGACGCGTCGCAGCGACCGGAAACAGTTGCGTCATCCCCGCCAACGCGGGGATCCGGCGTCGTTCGCACGGCGACGCGGGATTCCCGTTTTTGCGGGAACGACGATAGAGTGAAGCGATTGGCGGGCCGATGAAACACGATTTCTCCGAATTGAGGCTGGATGGCGTGACGCGGCGCTTCGCGGGCGCGGGCGGCCACGCGTTTGCGGCATTGAAGGAATTGACGCTGACCATCAAGCGCGGCGAATTCATAGCACTTCTGGGACCGTCCGGTTGCGGCAAGTCGACGGCGCTCAACTGCATTGCCGGATTGATGCAGCTGTCAGGTGGCAGCATCTGGCTCGACCAGACGCGCATCGACACCTTGCCACCGGAAAAACGTGGCTTCGGCATGGTGTTCCAGAACTACGCGTTGTTTCCGCACATGACGGTCGCGAAGAACATCGGCTTTGGTTTGAAGATGCGCGGCCTGCCCCAAGCGGAAATTGCCCCGCGCGTCGTGCATGCGCTCAAGCTGGTGCAATTGACGGGTCAGGAACACAAATTACCGGGCCAATTGTCTGGTGGGCAGCAGCAGCGGGTGGCCATCGCACGCGCCATCGTGATCGAACCGCCACTGGTGCTGATGGACGAGCCGCTGTCCAATCTCGATGCCAAGCTGCGCATCGAGACGCGCGCGGAGATCCGGCGCATTCACAAGGAACTCGGTCGTTCGACGATCTATGTCACTCATGACCAGGACGAGGCGCTGTCACTCGCCGACCGGATTGTCGTAATGAAGGACGGCGTGGTGCAACAGATCGCCGCGCCTCACGATGTGTACGGCCAGCCGGCCAACCTGCACGTCGCGCGCTTCATGGGCTACCGCAACGTGCTCGAATTGGCCGTCGAAAAGGAAGAGGGCGATCGCGTCACGGTTGCCGGTACGGACGTGCGACTGACCGGCGTGCGCAAGCAACCCATTGCGGGCGGACGCGCCTGCGTCGCCATGCGGCCGGAGGAACTCATGCTGGGCGCGGGCCCCGGCGGCGTCAATACCATCGCAGGGCGTGTCGACAATGTCGAATATTGCGGCCGCGATTCGCTGGTCGACGTGATTACCGCGTCGGGGACGCTGTTGCACGTACGCGCCACCGGCACGCCGCAGCTCGGCGATATCGTTCAGGTGCACGTCCCGGTCGAGCGTGTGCTGGTTTACCCAAATGAGCTACCCCAATGAGAATGCCACGTGAGTAGCGCGGCCAGCGCGGCCAGCGCGGCGACCGGCGCGCCAGCGCGCATGCCGTTTGATCGCGCACTGTTGCTTGTCGTGCCTGCCGCGGCGTTCATGCTGCTGCTGTTCGTGTACCCGTTCCTCTACGGACTCGCGTTGTCGTTCAATCCCAAGGAGGGCGGCGCGTTCGCGAACTACACGCACTTCTTTACCACCGACAACCTTTGGCCGACGATCTGGACCACGCTGCGCCTGGCACTCCCCGCCACGCTGATCAACGTCGGACTGGCGTTGCCCATTGCGTTCAAGATGCGCGTCAAGTCGCCGTACCAGCGTTGGGCGACAACCATCCTGGTCATCCCGATCACGCTCGGCACCGTGCTGATCGCACAGGGCATGCTGACCTATTTCGGACCAAAGGGCTGGCTCTCGCAATTCCTGCAATTCTTTCACCTGTATGAAGGCGCGATCCGCCTGACCCACAATTACTGGGGCGTGCTGATATCGCTGGTGATCTCCGGATTCCCGTTTGCGTTCCTGCTGATCCTGTCCTACATCACTGGCATCGATCCGGTGCTGGCGCGCGCGGCGTCCACGCTTGGCGCTAATCCGCGGGCGCAGTTCCGCACCATCTACCTGCCCTTGCTGGCGCCGGGCCTGGCGATGTGCTTTTGCCTCGCATTCGTGCAGGCGTTTTCGGTGTTCCCTTCGGCCGTGCTGCTGGGATCGCCAGCCGGTCCCACGCGGGTGATATCGATTGCGGCCTACGAGGCGGCGTTCGAGCAATATGACTATTCGCTGGCATCGGCAATCGCGATGATCATGGGCTTTGTGCAACTCATTATCGTCGCGGCGGTATTAGGAGTGCGCAACCTCATGTACCGTGGCCCGGTGAGTGGAGGCAAGGGATGAGCACTGCATCGACTTCCTCCGACCGCGGCTTGCTCGATCGCGCGTGGACGGCCCTGCTGTGGGGCCTGATGACATTGTTCCTGGTCAATATCGGGCTGATGATCGCGGCGGTCGCTGTCAATTCTTTTGCCACGCGCTGGCTCGGCACCTGGCTGCCCGAAGGCTGGACTACCAATTGGTACGTGTCGGCCTGGAAGGAATTCCAACTCGACGCCATCCTCATCGTCACGATACAGGTGGTGTTCTCGGTCGTGTTCCTCGCGTTGCTGATCGGCGTTCCCGCGGCCTACACGCTCGCCCGTCGCGACTTTCCGGGCAAGCGCCTCTTGATGCTGCTCTTCCTGCTGCCGCTGATGGTTCCTCCGATCACCTACGGCATTCCATTGGCGACCGTGCTCTACAAGGCGCAGCTCGCCGGCACGATCTATGGTGTCATTCTCGCCAACCTGATTCCGGCGGCCCCCTTCGTCATCCTGGTGATGACGCCCTTCATCGAGCAGATCGACCCCAACCTCGAGTCCGCAGCGCGCGTATTCGGCGCCAACACCGGCCGCATGTTCTGGCACATCCTGGTGCCGCTGCTGGGCCCAGGAATTCTTGCAGCATCCCTGCTGGTGCTGGTGCGCACCATCGCCCTTTTCGAGCTGACCTTCCTCACGGCAGGACCCGATTCGCAGACGTTGGTCGTCGCCTTGTACTACGCGGTGTTCGCGGCCGGCGTGCGCGCGCCGCAATCCGTCGACGCGATGGCCATGGTTTACATGATGGTGACGCTTGCCTGGCTGCTCATCGCGCTTCGCTTCGTCAACCCGACGCAGCTGGTGAGCCGGGTCAAGGAACATCCGCAACCCGCATGAACCGACTTTCGCTAACCAACCTGAACAGCCTGCCGGCGACCGTTGCACGTCCGGGCTTCGAACCGGCGCGCGTGGCGGTCGGTATCCTTCATCTGGGTTTGGGCGCCTTTCATCGTGCGCACCAGGCGGTCTATACCGATGACATTCTTGCCGCCGACCCGCGTTGGGGAATCTGTGGGGTGTCGCTCAAGACGCCGCGCGCCATTGAGCCGCTCGCGGCCCAGGACGGTCTCTACACGCTGTTGACGCGCTCGGGGGAGGGTGTCGCGCCGCGCGTGATCGGCAGTGTGCGGCAGACGCTGTTTGCCGGCGCGGACCGCAACGGATTGATCGCGCGCTTTGCCGATCCGAAGATCATGGTGGTCAGCGCCACGGTGACGGAAAAGGGGTACTGCCATGATCCAGCCACCGGCACGCTCAACGTCGCGCATCCGGACATCGCGCATGACCTCACGCACCCCGACGCGCCGAAGTCCACGGTCGGCATCATCGTGGCGGGGCTGGCGGCGCGTCACGCGGCGGCCGCAGGGCCACTGACGTTTGTCTGTTGCGACAACCTCCCGCACAACGGCCGCCTGGTCGAAGGGCTGGTGCTGGACTTGGCGGAGCGTCGCGATCCGGCGTTGGCCGCCTGGATCCGCGTCAACGTCACCTTTCCCTGCACGATGGTCGATCGCATAGTGCCCGCCGTGACGGAAGCCGATGTATCCGATGCGCAGCGTCTCCTGGGAGTGCACGACGCCGCGCCGGTCGCTGCCGAACCGTTTGGCCAATGGATCATCGAGGACCGCTTTGCAGGTGCGCGTCCGCCGTGGGACAAAGCCGGCGCGCAGTTTGTCAGCGATGTCGCGCCGTTCGAGTGGATGAAGTTGCGCCTCCTGAATGGCAGCCATTCCACACTCGCGTACTTGGGCTTCATGCTCGGCCATGACTTCGTCTGGCAGGCGGCGCAGGACCCGGAACTTGCGCTGTTCGTGGAGAACCAGATGGTCGCCGAAATCGTGCCGACGCTGACATCGCCGCCAGGCATCGACCTGCCTGCCTATTGCGAACAGCTGATGGAGCGATTTTGCAACTCAGCGCTGCCGCACCGCACGCGCCAGATCGCGATGGACGGTTCGCAAAAATTACCGCAGCGCCTGCTGGGAACGATCCGCGACCAGATGCGTGCAGGCGGATCATGGCGCTACCTGGCGCTGGCCGTTGCGGCATGGATCCGCTACGGCAGCGGACTGGACGAGCGCGGCGCGCGAATCGACGTGCAGGACCCGCTCGCCACCACCTTTGCCGAAATCGTCCGCGAAGCGCAGGGCGATCCCGCGTCGATCGCCGACGGCTTTCTTGATCTCAAGTCCGTCTTCGGCAGCGACCTCGCTGCGCATCATGCTTTCCGCGAATCGGTGCGCAACAACGTGGAGGCGCTGGTGCGCGACGGAACGCGTGCAACGCTTTTGCGGCACCTCGCCACGGGCTGACTCGTCGTCCGGCGCCACCGATCCGCATTTGTCCATCCAAACTCCATTGCCAGGCTGCGCCATCCCAATACCGATGAATCTCCATCCCGACCGCCTGTTTCCGGCCGACCCGGCAACGCGCGCCATGGCGCGCAGCCTGTACGCGACCGTCAAGGATCTGCCCATCATCAGTCCGCACGGGCACACGGACCCGCAGTGGTTTGCCGACGATGCGCCATTTGCCAATGCCAGCGCGCTGTTCATCACGCCCGATCACTACGTGTTCCGGATGCTCTACAGCCAGGGGGTGCGCCTCGAGGACCTGGGCATTCCTCGGGCTGACGGCGTCGCAGTGCACGCAGACGCGCGCAAGATCTGGCATGCGTTCGCCACGCGTTATCACCTGTTTCGCGGCACGCCCACGCGCATCTGGCTCGACCATGCGTTCAATACGGTGTTCGGCATCGACGAGCGGTTGTCGACGGAATCCGCCGATCGTTACTTCGATCGCATCAACGAGTGCCTGGCGCAGCCGGCGTTTCGCCCGAGGGCATTGTTCGAGCGCTTCAACATCGAGGCGATCGCCACGACGGAATCTCCCCTCGATCCGCTGCTGCATCACCAGAAGATCCGTGCGTCCGGGTGGAAGGGTCGCGTGATCACGGCCTACCGTCCTGACCCGGTCGTCGATCCGGAGTTCGATGGCTTTGCGGCCAACGTAGCGCAATTGGGCGCGCTCACGCGTGAAGATGCTGCCACCTGGGCGGGCTACCTGGCGGCGCACCGCAATCGTCGCGCATTCTTCAAGACGATGGGCGCCACCTCCACCGACCACGGCCATATCACCGCGCAGACGAGCGACCTTGGCGCTACCGAATGCCAGCGCCTGCTCGACCGTGCGTTGGGCGGCACGATCACCACGGCGGAAGCGGAGACTTTCCGCGGCCAGATGCTGACCGAGATGGCGAAGATGAGCATCGACGATGGCCTCGTGATGCAGATCCACCCGGGCAGCTTCCGCAACCACAATCCCCAGGTGTTTCGCGACTATGGACGCGACAAGGGCGCGGACATTCCGACGCGCACGGATTACGTTCGCGCATTGCGGCCATTGCTGGAGCGCTTCGGCAACGAACCTGACCTGACGATCATCCTGTTCACGCTCGATGAGACGAGCTATGCGCGCGAATTGGCGCCGCTGGCTGGCCACTATCCGGTGCTGAAACTCGGCCCGTCATGGTGGTTCCACGACAGCCCCGAAGGCATGCAGCGCTTTCGCGAGCAGACAACGGAAACCGCCGGCTTCTACAACACGGTCGGATTCAATGACGACACGCGCGCGTTCATGTCGATCCCCGCCCGGCATGACGTGGCGCGGCGCATGGACTGCCGCTTCCTCGCGACGCTGGTGGTGGAGCACAAGATTGGCGAGGACGAGGCGTTCGAAATGGCGCCGCTCCTGGCGCACGGTTTGGCCAAGGCCGCGTACAAGCTCTAGCGCGGCGCGCGCCCGCGCGCTTGCCGAGGTTGAATGGCAGGGGGCAGGGTGGCCGACGTCGGGCCCAACGCCAGGAACCGCCAATCCGTGGCGGTGACCGCTTCAATCCACCACGCGAGCGCGCGGCCGGGTCGCGCTTCCCGCCACGCGGCATGCAGGCTACCGGGGCTTCGCGGCAGTTCCACCGCCTTGACCACCAGGCGGCCCGCTGCCACATCCGCCGCGGCAACGAATGCGGGCAGGAAGCCGCAACCCAGTCCCGCGACCTGCGCCGCCAATTTGGCATCCATGTCCGGAACCGTGAGCGTGTCCTGTCCCGTCACGAGCCCAACAGTGCGCGGTGCAAGCTGGAGGGAGGAATCGGCGGCGACCACGGCGCGAAATCGGGCAATGTCGGATTCGGCCAACGGCTCTGCGGCGGTTGCGAGCGGATGCTGCGGTGCGACTGCGAAGATCATTGTGACGTCCGCCATCAATCGCAGTCGATAGCCGCCACCCGGAGGAGGGTCGCCTGGCGCGCCCAGCACAAGGTCGGCGCGGTCGTGGGCCAGCGCATCCCATGCGCCTCCCAAGACCTCGCGCGAAAACCGAAGGCGTGTGTGCGCCGCGTTGCGCGCCTGGCATTCGGCATAGAACGCCGCAACCAGCGGGTACACCCGCGCGAAGGGCACGAGCGTGTCTACCGCGATCCGCAGTTGCGTTTCCCAGCCGGTGGCAACCCGGCGGACGCGCTGCTCGATTTCGTCCGCTGCGGAGAGCAGGCGGCGTCCTTCGTCCAGGAGCATGCGGCCCGCCGGCGTGAGCCGCGCCCGGTGGCCGCGCCGGTCGAATAGGAGCACATCCATTTCCTCCTCGAGTCTGCGCACCGTGTAGGTGATCGCGGAGGGGACGCGATCGAGCTCCACCGCGGCCGCCGCAAAACTGCCGCGGCGGTCGATGGCGTCGAGCACGACCAGCGATTCAAGGTTCAAGGCCATGGGGATGGGAATGCCCAAAAAGCCGCACTGGGTAGATATTCAAAATATTTGAACAAATGGGTCAGTGTAGGCCGCTTATGCGTGTTGCGCGAGTCCCCCATACTTAGGTCGGTCCGGATGAGTTGCCAAGGCGCTCCCCGGGTTTTCCACCAGGAGATTAGAATTTTCACACTACGCCGTAGTTTTGAACGGGGTCATGCCAATCACGGCTGGCTCAATTCCTTCCACAGCTTTTCGTTCGCGGACTATTACGATGCCGGGCACATGGGCTTCGGGCCGCTGCGGGTGATCAATGAGGACCGGGTGCAGCCGGGCATGGGCTTTGGCACGCACGGTCACAAGGACATGGAGATCCTTTCCTACGTGCTCGAAGGACAGCTGTCGCACCAGGACAATATCGGCAACGGTTCGGTCATCACGCCGGGAGACGTGCAGCGCATGAGCGCGGGACGCGGCGTGCTGCACAGCGAATTCAATCCATCAAAGTCGGAACCGGTGCATTTCCTGCAGATCTGGATCGAGCCCGGCGTTCGGGGCATTCCCGCGTCCTACGAGCAGAGCCGGGTCGAGGCGGGCGCGAAGCGCGGCAAGTTGGCGCTGATCGCGGGGCCGGCCGATTCCGGTGCGGCGGTGACCATTCACCAGGATGCGCGGGTCTACGCCGCGCTTCTCGATGGCGCCGAAACCGCAGCCCATGCGCTGGCACCGGGCCGGCGAGGCTACGTGCACGTGGCGCGCGGGAGCGTGAAGGTCAACGATAGAACGCTGGAGGCGGGCGACGCCGCCATGATCGAAAGTGAAGTGGGCATCGCGCTGAGCGAAGGCAAGGCCGCCGAGGTGCTGTTGTTCGACCTTGGGGACTGACAAGCGACAACGAATTGCCATTTAGTCCTGGAAATTCACTAACCAAAGAGGGTAAGCAATGGATACGAGAAAAGATGTCGCAGCACTCGTCGGCCGCATTCTGTTGGCGTTCATGTTCGCGCTGGGCGGCTATAGCAAGATCGGCGGCTACGATGGCACCGCGGGCTACATGGCGTCGGCCGGGTTGCCAATGGTGGCCGTGCTGTTGCCGCTGACCATCCTTGTCGAATTTGGCGGTGGTATCGCATTGATCATCGGCTGGAAAGCGCGCTGGGTGGCGCTGGCCCTGGCGATCTTCACGGTGCTTGCTTCCGTCGCGTTCCACAACTTCTGGGCGATGGCGCCGGACCTGGCGATTGTCAACACGCTGCTTTTCAACAAGAACATGGCGATCGTCGGCGGCATGCTGATGGTGTTTGCCTTCGGCCCGGGACGTTTCAGCGTCGATCGCGGCTAACAGTCAAGGCGCGCGCGGCGCAGTTGCATTACCGAACTACTCCCGCGCGCGCGAGTCGAGCCAGATCGTGACGGGCCCGTCATTGATGAGCGCGACCTTCATGTCCGCGCCGAAGATGCCGGTGGCCACGCGCCGCCTGAGTTCCTGGGCGAGGACCGCGACAAATGCATCGAACGCGGGCTGCGCAATCGCCGGCGGCGCCGCATTCGACCACGACGGCCGGTTGCCCTTGCGGGTGGAAGCGTAGAGCGTGAATTGACTCACGGCAAGCACGTCGCCGCCGATTTCCAGGACCGACCGATTCATCGTGCCAGCATCGTCTTCGAATATGCGCAGGTTCACGATCTTGCGCACCAGCCAATCGCGATCTTCAGCCGTGTCGTCGCTGGCAACACCTGCCAACACCAGGAGTCCGGGACCGATTGCGCCGGCGATTGTCGAGCCGACGGTGACGCTCGCCTCGCGTACGCGCTGGACCAGGACCCTCAATGCACGACCTTGCGCTCGACTTCGATCACGCGGCCGGCGTCGAACACGACCGTGGTGATCGTCTGCGGGTCTGCGCTGACCGGCAGGTAGCTCCAGCGCGACGACTTGCGGCCCTTGCCGCCGCTAGTGATGTCGGGCGCCCCGATCCTGGCCACCACTTCTGCCTCGGACATCCCTCGCGCGATGAATCTGCGTTGCGAGTCGTCCGGTACCGCCGCGCCTCCCTTTTTTTTGTCGGACTTGGCAGCAGGCAGCGCCTTGGACGGCTTGGGCGCCGCCTGGGTTCGCCCCTCGGTGACCTCCTGGTGCGGAATCACGGACACGTCGGCCGGGTCCGTTTCGAAATTGCGCAGCTCCTTGCCGGGAGGGCAGGGCGTGTCCTGATAGATGGGGTTGCTGCCCGGCGGCGTACTGCGATCGTTCACGCATTTGTACATTCCCGCGGA
>JBDTPJ010000105.1:0-13237 GCA_039932755.1 Betaproteobacteria bacterium | reverse complement strand
GGCGTAGACGGCTTTGCAGGCCGCTGCATGACCACTCTGCCACCCCGCCAGGGGCTACATGCCCGCGCAGAACTTCGGCGAGCCAGGCAAAACAAAAGGGAGAACCGGTAGTTGGCCCATGCGGGGCAAACTGCGGGCTCTCCCTCAAGGAATTCTGGAGCGGGAAAGGAGTCTCGAACTCCCGACCTCAACCTTGGCAAGGTTGCGCTCTACCAACTGAGCTATTCCCGCATCGGACAGCCTTGAATTATAGCGGAAAATTCCCTTTTGTCAAAATCGCGACCGATCACGCAATGACCGTGGCAATGGCCTTGGCGACCGCGTCGATGTTGCGCGAATTGAGTGCCGCCACGCAAATGCGGCCGGTATCGAGCGCGTAGATGGAGAACTCCTCGCGCAGTCGGTGCACCTGCGCCTTGGTGAGCCCCGAGTACGAAAACATCCCGCGCTGCTTCAACACGAACTGGAAATCGGACTTGGGAGCGGCCAACTGCAGCCTTGCCACAAGTTCGATACGCATCAACCGGATACGTTCGCGCATGGCGGTCAGCTCGGCCTCCCACATCGCGCGCAATTCGGGAGAAGTCAGGACCATGGCCACCATCTGCCCGCCGTGGGTCGGCGGGTTGGAATAATTCGCGCGAACCACGCGCTTCAGTTGCGACAGGACCCGCGCCGCCTCGTCGCGATCGCTCGTGACCACGCTCAGCGCGCCCACCCGCTCACCGTACAGCGAAAAGGATTTCGAGAATGAACTGGACACGAAAAGCGGCCCGGGCGTGGCCGCAAACCGGCGTACCACGGCACCATCCGGCTCGATGCCGTCAGCGAAGCCCTGGTAGGCCAGGTCGAGAAATGGGAGTAGCCCTCGCGAACGCACGACCTCGATGATCTCGCTCCATTGCGTGTCCGTCGGATCCGCGCCCGTCGGATTGTGGCAGCACGCGTGCAACACGATGACGGAACCCGTGGGTATGTGCTGGAGCGACGCCAGCATGGCCGTGAAATCCAGTCCATGCGTGGCGTTGCCGTAGTATGCGTACTCGTGCACGACGAAGCCCGCGCCCTCGAACAACGCGCGATGATTTTCCCAGCTGGGCGTGCTGATGTGGACCTGTGCGCCCGAGGCAAAGCGGCGCAGGAAATCGGCGCCGATCTTGAGGCCGCCCGTTCCGCCCAATGCCTGTACCGTTACGGCGCGACCGGAGGTGACGACCTCGCTATCGGCGCCGAACAGAAGCGCCTTGACGGCTGTGTCGTAGACCGGAATGCCGTCAATAGGCAGGTAACCGCGTGGCGCGCCCCTGTCCGTGAGTTCGCGTTCGGCCAGCTTGACGCATTCGAGCAGCGGCAGCTTGCCATTGTCGTCGTAGTACACGCCCACGCCCAGGTTGATCTTGTTGGGATTGGGATCGGCGGCATATGCTTCCGTGATGCCCAGGATGGGATCGCGCGGCGCCAAGTCGACGGTGGAAAACAGGAGAGGAGTGTGCGGGGCGTTCATGGGTGAGGGCCGGAGCGTCAAAACAGCATTTTACTCCAGTGTCGTTCAGGCGAAATCGAGCACGCGGACGACGCTGTAGAGTGCCGCGAGCCAGACCACGACCAGTGCTGTAAACGAGATCATGAAACCCGCGCTGCGCTTCTTCTCATCGGCCCAATACCCAACCGAATAGATGATCCTTCCAACGATCCACACGCCACAGGCGATCGCGGCCCAGCGCGGATTGCCGTACCACGCATAGATCCACATCGCGGGCAAGAACGCCACGATTTGCTCGATGGTGTTGTCCTGCACGCGTATGGCGCGTTCCAGGGCGGGGTGGCCCGTCATCGCCGGCGCGTAGATTTTGTATCTGGCGTGGGCACGAACCACTTGGTAAACGGTGACCACGTACCAAAGTACGGCCAATAGCGTCATCAATGCGGGCAGGGCCAAGGGCATGGCGTTTCCTTTGGTTTGTTTGTTGAGGCTCGACTTTCGCGTATCCCAAGGCTAACGTGCCGAGGCGTCTCAGGCAATTGTTCATTGTTCATGCAAAGGTTCCATGGCCCGATCCAACGCTGCAATCCCCATTGATGCTCCCAAGCTTCCGCCCGTCACCGCACTGAAAGTTCTGGCGCGCGTGGGCCGGTTTGTGCGGCCCTACAAGAAGCAGGTGATCCTGGCCTTCATCGCGTTGCTGTTCGCTGCGGCGTCGGTGCTGGCGGTGGGGCAGGGCCTGAGATTCGTCATCGATCGCGGGTTTGCCGCCGGCAGCGCCGTGGAACTGGATCGCGCGCTCGCGCTCATGATGATGGTGGTCGTGGTCCTGGCGCTGGCGACGTTCACGCGCTACTACTACGTGTCGTGGCTGGGCGAGCGCGTGACCGCGGACCTGCGGCGCGCGGTGTTCGATCATCTGCTGGCCCTGCCGCCGGGCTACTTCGAGGTGATGCGTACAGGTGAGGTGATTTCGCGCCTCACCAATGACACGACGATGCTGGAAACCGTGGTGGGTTCGAGCGCCTCGATGGCGGTGCGCAATGTCCTGCTGATGATCGGTGGGCTGGTGATGCTGGCGCTGACCAGCGCCAAGTTGACGGCGATGGTGCTAGTCGGCGTGCCGTTGACGGTGGTGCCGATCATCCTGTTCGGCCGTCGCGTGCGCAAGTTGGCCCGCGCGAGCCAGGATCGCGTCGGCGACGTCGGAGCCTACGTCGACGAGGCGCTGCACGAGATTCGCACGGTGCAGGCCTATGGCCATGAGGACGAGGATCGCCGCCAATTCGGCGCGCGCGTCGAGAGCGCCTTCGCCACCGCGCGCCAGCGAATCCGCCAACGCGCGTTCCTCGTGGCAACCGTCATCCTGCTGGTGTTCGGCGCGGTGGGTGTCATCTTGTGGATCGGTGGCCATGATGTCCTGACGGGCCGCATCAGTCCGGGACAGCTCTCGGCCTTCGTTTTCTATGCGGTGATCGTGGCCAGCGCGGTCGGTGCGATCAGCGAGGTGATTGGCGACCTGCAACGCGCGGCAGGCGCCACCGAGCGCTTGTTCGAACTGCTGGAGGTCGATGCGGGAATCAAGGCGCCGGACCATCCCACGCCGCTGCCCGTCCCCGCGCGTGGCATCGTCGCCTTTCGCGACGTGACTTTCCATTATCCTTCGCGACCGGATACACCTGCGCTCGCAGACTTTTCACTTGACGTGGCCGCCGGCGAAAAGGTCGCGCTGGTCGGTCCGTCGGGCGCCGGGAAGACCACGGTGTTCCAGCTGCTGTTGCGCTTCTACGATCCGGAGCGCGGCGTCGTGAGCATCGATGGTGTCGACCTGCGCGCCGCTGACCCGGCGGTGGTGCGCGAGCACTTGGCGGTGGTCCCGCAGGACCCGGTGATCTTTGCCACGAGCGTGCTGGAGAACGTGCGCTACGGGCGCCCCGATGCCACCGAGGCGCAGGTGCGCGCAGCCTGCGACGCGGCTTACGCGACCGAATTCATCGAGCGCATCCCGGACGCCTTCGCCAGTTTCCTGGGCGAGCGGGGCGTGCGCCTGTCCGGAGGCCAGCGGCAGCGCATTGCCATTGCGCGCGCCATCCTGGCCGATCGACCAGTGCTGTTGCTCGACGAGGCCACCAGCGCCCTCGATGCGGAAAGCGAGCGCATGGTGCAGTTGGCGCTGGAAAGGCTGATGGCAGGCCGCACCGTGTTGATCATCGCGCATCGGTTGGCGACGGTGCGCCACGTCGATCGCATTGCCGTCATGGAGCATGGGCGAATCATTTCCACGGGCAGCCACGATGAGTTGACGCGATCCAATCCGCTTTATGCACGACTGGCCGCGCTGCAATTTGGTGCCGGCCAAGGTACTTCGTTCAACGAGGAGGTCGCATCGGTCGGGTCCGCGGCGTTACAATGATCGGTTCGCCGCCGAGATCCTCAATCGACCATGCCCGAAGTCACGTTTCCCAACAGTCCCTACGAACTGCATAAGCCCTTCGAGCCCGCCGGCGACCAGCCTGACGCGATCGAAAAACTCATCGAGGGGCTTGACGACGGACTCTCGTTCCAGACCCTGCTCGGGGTCACCGGGTCGGGCAAGACCTTCACGATGGCCAACGTGATCGCGCGCACGGGCCGGCCGGCGATGGTCATCGCGCCGAACAAGACGCTCGCCGCACAGCTCTATTCCGAATTTCGCGAGTTCTTTCCGCACAACGCGGTCGAGTATTTCGTTTCGTACTACGACTACTACCAGCCGGAGGCCTACGTCCCGTCGCGCGATCTCTACATCGAGAAGGACTCGTCGATCAACGAGCACATCGAGCAGATGCGGCTGTCGGCGACCAAGGCCATCCTGGAGCGGCCGGACGTCATCATCGTGGCCACGGTCTCGGCCATCTACGGAATCGGCGACCCCTCCGAATACCACAGCATGATCCTGCACTTAAAGCAGGGCGACAAACTGTCGCAGCGCGATGCCATCAAGCGCCTGACCGAGATGCAATACACGCGCAACGACGTCGATTTCAAGCGTGGTGTATTCCGCGTGCGCGGCGACGTGCTCGACATCTTCCCGGCCGAAAATGCGGAAAACGCGATCCGCGTTTCGCTGTTCGACGACGAAGTGGAGTCGCTGCAGATTTTCGATCCGCTGACCGGGCACCTGAAACAGAAGATGCCGCGCTTTACCGTCTTCCCGTCGTCGCACTACGTTACCGGGCGGGCCAAGGTGCTCGGCGCCATCGACCAGATCAAGGTCGAACTGCATTCGCAGAAGGAATTCTTCGTCGGGCAGATGAAGTTGATCGAAGCACAGCGAATCGAGCAGCGCACCCGTTTCGATCTCGAGATGATGACCGAGATCGGCTATTGCAAAGGCATCGAGAATTATTCCCGCTACTTGTCAGGCCGCATGCCGGGTGAACCGCCGCCCACGCTCATCGACTACCTTCCGCCCAACTCGCTCATGTTCGTCGACGAGAGCCATGTGACCATCCCGCAGGTTGGCGGCATGTACAAGGGTGATCGCGCGCGCAAGGAGAACCTCGTTAACTACGGATTCCGGCTGCCGTCGGCGCTGGATAATCGTCCGCTGCGTTTCGACGAATTCGAGAAGCTGCTGCCGCAGACCATATTTGTTTCGGCCACGCCTTCGGACTATGAAGACCGGCACACCGGACAAGTGGTCGAGCAACTGGTGCGACCCACGGGGCTGGTCGATCCAACGCTTGATGTGCGTCCGGCGGCAACGCAGGTGGACGATCTGCTGTCGGAAATTCGCATTCGGGTGGAGCGCAACGAGCGCGTTCTGGTGACCACGCTGACCAAGCGCATGGCGGAGGACTTGACGGATTACCTCGCTGAAAATGGCGTCAAGGTACGCTACCTGCACTCCGACATCGAGACGGTGGAACGGGTCGAAATCATCCGCGACCTGCGCCTGGGCGCGTTTGATGTCGTGGTCGGCATCAATCTCCTGCGCGAGGGCCTCGACATTCCCGAAGTCTCCCTGGTCGCGATTCTCGACGCCGACAAGGAAGGTTTCCTGCGTTCCGCGCGTTCGCTGATCCAGACCATCGGACGCGCGGCGCGGCACATCAATGGCATGGCCATTCTCTACGGCGACGTGATGACCGATTCGATGAAGGCGGCCATCGGCGAGACGGATCGACGCCGTACGCGTCAGATGGAGTGGAACATCAAGATGGGAATCACACCCATCGGCGTGCAAAAGCGCATCAAGGACATCATCGAGGGTGCGTACGACCCGGATGAAGCCCGGAAGGAACAGCGCGCGGCGCAGGCCAAGGCCAAGTACGAAGTCATGCCCGAGAAGGACATGCAGAAGGAACTGAAGGCGCTGGAAAAGCAGATGCTCGATGCGGCGAGGAATCTCGAATTCGAAAAGGCGGCGGAGCTGCGCGACCAGCTCTACCACCTCAAGGAGCAGATGTTTGGGGTAGGATTGCCCGTCGAGTCCTGACCGAGGGCTTGCGCAGCCAGATGATGAGCCCGGTGGTCATCAATAGCGCGGGCAAAAGTCCGCCCAGGAATACCGCGAAGCGCCAGGCGAAGCCAAGCACGCTGCCTTCGTGCAGCATCCGCTGCCACAGAAGGAAGGTGTCGCCGTCGCCGCGGGTTGCGCGGTCGGCGCTTTGCAGCACGCCACCGGAGCGGGGGTCGATAAACACGATGGTGCCCGAGCGCGAAGCGGTGTCGGCGGGTTCGCGCAGGTTCACTCGGAATGCGCCGCGCGGTGCCGCCGGCATTCCCAGGCCGATGATGGTCGCGTCGGGATAGCGCAGCCGCGCGATTGCCGCGACATCGTCGACGCTCATCGACGTGCCGCTGGTCGTTGCGCTTTGCACGCCGCGCGGCGACGGCGACACCTTGCCAAAAACCGCGACGACTGCGCGTCCCGCATCCTGGTACGCGAGGAAGATCCCCGTGAACGACAGAAGTGCCAGCACGAGCGCACCCCAGATGCCGATCGTATAGTGCAGGTTGCGATGGAGTGCTAAGCCCCGGCGGAACTTGAACGCGGGCCATTGCAGGCCGCCCGCAGGCCACCAGAGATAGATTCCGCTCAGCGACGAGATGAGCATGGCGATTCCCACCGCGCCCACAATTTCGCGGCCCTTGAATTCGCGCAGCGTCAGCGATTCGTGGAAGCTGTGCAGCCAGCCAAGCCAGTCGCGTCCCGACGCGGTATCGAGCACGCGACCCGTTGGCGGATCGAGGTACACGCGCTGGAATGGACCAGCGTCAGCCTTGGCGCGCGCAAACACCATGACGGGACCTTCTTCCTGGTCGGGCAGGCGAATGCCGGTCGCGCGCGCACCGCCACCGAGCGATTCCTCGGCGCGCTGTGCATACGCGGCAAATGGCAGCGTGACGTCCGGACCGGAGATCACGTAGCGCTGCGGATTGAGTTGCGCGTCGATCTCATGGTCGTAGACGAGAATGCTGCCGGACAACCCGATCAGCACGCCAATGACTCCAAGGGTCTGGCCCAGCCACAGATGAATCTGCACCCACAGGCTTCGCAGGCGCGGGCGCTTTGCGCTCGTCATTGATGAATTCCGTTCAAGGTGCCGCCCACATGCGCAGCAGGTTGTGATACGAGCCGGTGAGTGACACCAGCGAATCGTGCCCGGACGCGTCCTGCGAGAGGCGCACGATGGCCATGTCGAGGTCGAACAGCAGCGAACGCTGCGCGTCGTCGCGAATCATGCTCTGCACCCAAAAGAACGACGCGACGCGCGTGCCGCGGGTCACCGGCGTGACGCGATGCACGCTCGAGGCCGGGTACAGGACAAGATCGCCTGCCGGCAGCTTGATGCTGTGCACGCCGTACGTGTCCTCAACCAGCAGTTCGCCCCCGTCGTAGTCCTCGGGCGGTGACAGGAACAGCGTCGCCGAGACGTCAGTGCGGATCTTTATCCCTGTGCCTGGAATGAGGCGCACGGCACCGTCGACGTGGCGACCGAAGTGCATCCCACCTTCGGCGTCGTAGCGATTGAACATCGGCGGATAGATGTACGACGGTAGCGCCGCGCTCAGGAACAGCGGATGGCGCTCGAGGGCCGCAAGGACGACCGAGCCCAGTTCACGCGAAATTGGCGCATCCTCCGCGATCTGGAAATTGCGCTTGACCTGCGCGCCCTGATGCCCGGCCGTCGCACGGCCATCTACCCAGGCGCCGCCGGCCGAGTCCAGACGCTGGCGTGCTTGCCGGACCTGGTTCGCGTCGAGCACATCGGGTATGCGGATCATCATGGAAAGTAGATCGCGTTCGCCGCGTTAGTAGAATTTGTAGGTGACGGTGAGCATCGCCTGCAGGTCGGTGCCTGGCACCGAGCGTCCGCGATCAGATGGGATCAGCGCGTCGTAGTTGAGACGATTGGTGAGATTGAACACGTTGAGCTGCACGCCCCATTGGGGCTGCGTGTAGCCCACCATCGCATCCCAGCGGAAGTAGTCCCGAACCTCGACCGCGTTGTTGTTCGACGCAAAACGTTCCGACATGTACGTCACGCCCGTGCCGGTTTGCCACGAAGGTGCAAAGTTCCACGTCGTCCACATCGAGGCGCTGTTCTTGGGCGTGTTGGCCGGCACCTTGCCTTGAGTGCCGTCGAGCACCGATGCCTTGACGATCTCGGCGTCGAGATAGGTGTAGCCGCCGAAGATTTGCACGTTGCGCGCGACGCGGCCGGCCGCCGTCGCCTGGAAGCCGCGCACGCGGATATTGCCCGTCAACTCGTACACGCCGGTCGAGATTTGCGAGCGGGTGTTGTGCTTCTCGACCTGGAATATCGCGGAGGTGATCGCGAGGTCGCCGTTCAGCACGTCCCACTTGGACCCGATTTCGTACTGCTTGCTCGTCTCCGGATCGAGGCTTTGCTGTCCGTTCGTGAGCGCGAGCGTCTCCAGCGACGGGTTGAACGACGTTCCGTACGAAAGGTAATACGCCTGGCTGTCCGTCGGCTGGTAGATCGCGCCGGCGCGCACGCTGGTGAAGCCGATGCCCTGGCTGGCCGACGGGGGCTGGTTGATCGAGTTGGTAAGGCTGGCGTTGTAGCGGTCATAGCGCACGCCGGCGATCACCTTCCACTGGTCCGCGATGGACATCGTGTCGTTGGTGTAGGGAGCGACGTCGGTGGCGCTTGACTGCACCAAGTTGGTCGATATCGACGGTATGTTGGCCGCCGGTTCGTAGGCCGGGTCGGTCAGCGACAGCACTCGGAACCAGGTGGAGCCGGTGATATTGCGCGAAAAATTCTGCGTGCTGTTGGTGTCGCGGCCCAGCTCCAGGCCCGTGATCAGCAGGTGTTTGACGGGACCCGTGACAAATTCGGTGATGAGGTCCGTCTGGTTGTAGATCGACGTGTCGGTGATGTCGCGGTCATGGCTGCCCAGCCCAACGAAGAGCGACGAGAGGGGCAGCGATGTGGTATTGCTCAGGTTTACCGCGGGAAAGGGCGTGTAGACGCCATTGGTCACGATGCCAATATTGTTGGGGCCGGACTCGCGCGCGCCGATCGAATAGTTCGAGTATTGCGTCTGGTTGCGCAGGCGCACCGTCGGCGTGAACTTGTGCACGATCGTCGCGTTGAGGTTGACCACGTCCTGCAACGTGCGATCGTCGGTCGCGCCGTAGAACTTCTTGCGGTTGACGTCGGCCGGGGCGCCGTTGACCGGTGGCAGGCCGTAATCCGGCATGTCGTCGTTGTGCATGATCAGGGCCGAGAGCGTGACCTCGGTCGGCGTGCCGATGCCGAACCGGATCGACGGTGCCACGCCATAGTCCTGGTTCTTCATCACGTCGCGCGTGGAATGAACATCCTGCGCCATCGCGGCGATGCGGAAGGCGGACGTTGCATCGATGGGCTGGTTGAAGTCCGCCGTGCCGCGCACCGACGGCTGCGTTCCCGCGCTCAACGCCGCCGTGCCGAACGGCGTGAGCGAGGGCAATTTGCTGACCTGGTTGATGACGCCCCCCGTCGATCCGCGCCCGAACAGCATCGATGACGGCCCCTGCAGCACTTCCACGGCGTCCAGCGAGAACACGTCGCGGTAGTACTGACCGCGGTCGCGCATGCCGTCGAGGTAGAGGTCGGTTCGCGCGGAAAAGCCGCGAAGGTTGAAGTTGTTGCCAATGCTGCCGCCTTCGGCGGCGCCCATGGTGATGCCGGGGACATTGCGCAACGCGTCGGCTAAGCTGGTCGCACCCTGCGCCTGCATCAGCGCGCTGTTGATGACGGTGATCGATTGCGGGATGTCACGGACGGCCACGGGTGCGCCGCCGCCAATGGTCGCCTTGCCGGCCGCGTAGTCGTCAACAGGCACGTCTTCCTTGACCTTGACCTCGGGCAGCGTCGTTTCCGGTTGTGCCTGTGCCAGCACGTGCGTCGGCGCCAGCGCAAAAATGGCGAGCATTGCCGCCCCCAGTGGGGTCATTCGAAATTTCCCGTAGCCCATCGATGTCTCCAGTTCGGTAATGATTGTTTGTTGTTGTGGCTACCTGGCTTCGGGCTGGGTGGCGGGGCTTTGCAGGAACTGCCTAAGGTTCTGTTTCCCGTTCAGCGCTCGAGTGAAAAGGTGATCGGCACCAGCACCCACGCGGGGACAGCCAGGTCACCCTGGCGCGCCGGCACGAACCGCCAGCGCTTGACCGTCTCGATGGCCGCCTGGTCCAGGCGCGAGGACCCGCTGCTGGTGCGCAACTCGACCGTTTCCGCCGCGCCACCCGCAGTAACGAGCACCCGGAGCACAACCCGACCCTGCTCGCCGATGCGTCGGGCGAGGGGAGGGTAGGCCGGCGCCGGATTGTCGAGATAGGCGGCATTGAAGTTGGGTGGCACGATGGCCAGCAGCTCGACGGGCGCGGCTGGCGCGTCGGGCTGCGGCTTTGGCGCGTCGGAGATGAGCGCCACGAATGCCGACTGCGTGGGCGGCGTGATCAGCGGCGCGGGGACCGGGTCGATGGGCGAAAGTGGAACCGGCTTGGACGTCGCGCGCATCGGCAAAGGCTTGGGTGGCTCGACGGGCTTTTCGACGGCCGGCGTGCTTATCAGGCTCACCATGATCGGTGCGGCATTGTGGATGGCCCGGCGCACCGGTGCGTAGCTCAGCACCGCAACCAAAAGCACGCCATGCAACGCGAGCGTCGCGGCCACGCCGACGCTGCGAGAGTTCTTCCAAGGAGTGTTCCGTAGTGCCAGCAAGGCCATCTTCAGGATTCAGAGGTCCTGGCTGGCTTCGCGACTTTCGTCCACGTGGCTGGCTTGGAGCGGTTCCCGCTGACGTGCCGCGGGGGACTACGCCGTGAGGATCAACTTTCCGTTCTGGGTGATCCGCAGCTGGTATTTGCGTTGGTCATGCTCGATGACGATTTCCCGCGCACCCCGGAACAGCTCTTCGCTGCGCACGCGTCGCGTTGGCGGGGAGTTCGTCCCAAGACCGGCGAGTGGCGGCGGCACGGGCTTGGACGTTGATTCGTCATGCATTAGAGAATGATAACGATTCGCATTACGTAAATCAAGCCCGCTGTTCGCGTCGTGAGCAGCCTCAGTAAATACCTGCGGAAAGCCCGGCCGCGAGCGTCGCGCCCACTTCGCGGCATTGGGCGAGGACGTCCGTGGGAATCAACTGCGCCTGCGCGGTGAACCCGCTCTTGTAAATGATGCCTGGATGCATTTTCTCGAGCCGCAAACCCCGGGCAATCCGGTCGGTCTGGAACATCGCACCCGTGCCGTCGGTGCCGGCACAGACCAAGACAGTGTAGGGCTTGCCCGCGACCTTGTCCTCGCAGGGATAGTAGACGCGCTCCAGGAAATCCTTGGTCATGCCCGACAACGACCCGAAATTTTCGGACGTGGCAATGAGCAGCGCATCGCATGCCAGGAGGTCGGAGACGCCCGCGTCAGCCGCGCGCAGGTAGCGAATTGCGACCTCACTGATGGACTGGGCGCCATCGCGCGCCGCCTTCGCCATCTGCGCCGTGCCGCCAAACTGCGAATGCCAGACAATGAGCAACTGCTTCATCGCCCCGACCCTACACCAAAAAAGACGGCGCAAAAAAAACGGGGCAGGCGCGAACGCCCACCCCGTGCAATTACTAACCTAAGTTTCGGCGTCAGTTTGCCGGCGGCGGTGAATCCTTGCGTGTCTCGATGATCTCCAGTGGCTCGGCGGCCACCTCCACACGCGGTGGTCGTACGCGTTTGGGTCGCGGTGTCTCCGGCAATTCACCAGCCTGCGCGGGCGCGTCGAAGCGTGTCTCGACCAGTTCGAGGCCGGAATCCGCGGGGAGCGTCATTGCGACCGTTGGCAAGGTCGGCGGAGCTGCGACGCGTGCAACTTCGGCAGGCTCGACCACGATGGGTGCTGCGGCAACGGGCGCATCGGCGAATAGCGGCGCCGTGGTGCGCGCAATGGATTCCGAAACAATGGATTCCGAAACGGCTGGAACCAATTGCGATGTCGGGACTTCCGACGGCTCGCGGGGCGGACGTGGTTCGCGTTGCTCACGGGCTTCCCGCGGTTGACGGGGTTCACGTGGCGGGCGCGGTTCGCGCGGCGCTTTCACTTCCTGCGGTGGCTGCTGCAAGTCGTCCGCTGGCATGCCGTCTCCTGCGGCGACCATCGACAATGTGTCGACGACACTGGGTGCACTTTCATTCTCTTCGGTTACCGCACCGTTTTCGCCTGACGCTCCCGCGGAATCCGGACGATCGCCACCACGACCACGGCGACCGCGACGACGACGATTGCCGTCTCGAGCCTCGGCACCGGCGCCATTTTGTGGCGTTGCAGAGGCAGCGCCTTCAACGGTGTTGATTACGGTGTCTTCGTCCGATGTCGGCTGAGCGCGGGGCTCGCGCGGCGTCTTGGCGGATTCGCGGGGTTCACGCGGCGGACGGTTGCCATCGCGGCGAGCTTCGCCTTGCGGCTTGCCGTCGCGCTGCTGTCCCTGCCGCGCGCTCTCGGCTTTTTGCTCGGATTTTTGCTCCGAGCGTGCCTCGTTCTTGTTCTCGCCGCGCTTCTCGCCGCGCTGATCACGGCCATCGCGACGATTGCGCGAGTCAGCCTGGCCGTCGCGTTGTTCGCCGCCACGCCGGCCCTCATTGCGTCCCTCACCGCGGATTTCATTGCGACTATCCCCACGCTTGCGGTCGCGATTGTCGCCATTGCGCGAGTCCCGGCGGCCATCGCGCGGACGGTCCTCATTGCGACCTTCACTGCGTCCCTCGCGGCGTGCCGGCGCAGGTGCTGCAGCGGGCGCTTCAGGCTTGGTAGTGAACCAGCCCATCATGCGCGAGAGCCAGTTGGATTCGCCGCTGGCGGCCGGGGCTGTCTTGACTGCCGGGCGTTCGACCGGAATCGGCGCCGGTTGCGTCGGCGTGATGCCCTTGACCACGGCTTCCTGCCGCGGCGGGGCAGTGGCCTCGTCTTTCTTTTGCCGTGCGAGATCGACCTGCTCGGGCTGCTTCACCATGTCGAAGGACAGGGGCAGCGGCTCGCTCTGGTTCAGGTCTTCATGACGCAGGCGCTCGATGCTGTAATTCGGCGTTTCGAGGTGGCGATTGGGCACCAACAGCACGTTGACCTTGAAACGCGTCTCGATGGTCAGTACGTCCGTGCGCTTCTCGTTCAGCAGGAACGTCGCGACATCCACCGGCATTTGCGCGACGACTTGTGCCGTGTTTTCCTTCATCGCCTCCTCCTGGATGATGCGGAGGATGTGCAGCGCGG
>JBDTPJ010000104.1:0-13305 GCA_039932755.1 Betaproteobacteria bacterium | reverse complement strand
GCGCGCTGGACGGACAGGCTGCGGTTGACGTCCTGCCCGAGTTTCGCGGCGGCGGCGACCACCTGCTTTTCCTTGTCGGTATAGCCGTCCCATTCCTTCTTGGAGATCACAGTGACCGTGGGCCCGAACAGGTGCTCCGTCAGGGTGATGTACTTGGCCACCTCGTAATACTTGCCGGTGTAGATCACGGCCGACGCGTGCTCGAAACCATCGATCACCCCGGTCTGCAGCGACGTGTAGACCTCGCCGAAAGCCATCGGCGTGGCCGAGGCCCCCATCGCGTTCAGCGCCGCGACATAAGTCGGCGTCTGGATCGTGCGGATCTTGAGACCCTTCAGGTCCTCCGGCTTCTTTACTTCCTTTTTGGTCGTGACCACGTTGCGGTAGCCCCAGCTGTCCTGCCAGCCCAGGACCTTG
This sequence comes from Betaproteobacteria bacterium, assembly GCA_039932755.1. GTDB lineage: Bacteria > Pseudomonadota > Gammaproteobacteria > Burkholderiales > Casimicrobiaceae > VBCG01. The sequence continues at coordinate 12,888 of JBDTPJ010000104.1, read as the reverse complement.
AGCCCGAGCTTCTCGTACTCCGCCGCCAGCGTCTCGCCGACCTTGCCGTCGATCACGTGGTGATAGTGATCGTAGTTGTGCCACAGGAAGGGCAGGTCGAGCACACCCATCCGCTTGTTGAAGTTGTTGTGGATCGCGGTGCCGCCGATGTGCATCGTGGCCCCGGCGCCCAACTGCATGCCCTCGACCACGGCGCGCTCCTCACCCAACTGGTTGGCGGGATAGACGCGCGCTTCGAGCGTGTCGGAATTGCTGTTGATATAGCTGGCAATGATCCACGCCGTCATGTGGTTGTCATTGGCGACATCTCCTGCCGTGGCGTGCGAGATTTTGACCTGCTTCTTCGCCTGCGCCGCTGCCTCGGGGGCAAGGGCCATGGCAATCGTCAACGTAAGGCACAGCGCCAGCCTGCGCAGCAATGGACGTGTGTTCATTGAAATTCCTCCTTGGGTTTGGGCTCGGGGTCGTCCCCGTATTCAAGTCCGCCGCGGCGCCCTCCGCGTCGCCCTGACAGCAGGCGGCGGAGGAAAACCACGGGGATACTTGTCGTACGCCGGCGCGAGATCGCGTGCCGTGCCGGCCAAAAGTTTGCGCATAGCGAGCTCCGCCTCCGCAGGGTCGCGGCGCCGGATCGCGACCACCACCGCCTGGTGCTCGGCCAGCGAGTTCACGTAACTTTCCCGGGCGTTGCTGGCGATGCGCACACACGCCAGCAGGGCGGTCCGGATGGCCGCGGCAAAGTGGATCAGCATCTGGTTGCCGGTCGCGGTGATGATCTGCTCGTGCAAGGCGAGATCGTGCGCGCAGCATGTTTCCATGTCGTGCGGCGTGGAAGCAACCATGCCGTGATAGGCCGTTTCGATGGCGAGGACCTGCGCAGGCGTGGCGCGTGACGCTGCCAGGCGCGCGGCAGCAGGCTCGATGATCATGCGAATGTCGAGCAGGTCCATGAAAAATGCCGGATCGGGAGGAGCGACCGCCAGCCATCGAAGTACATCCTCGTCGAGAATGTTCCAGTGAGTGCGCGGATTGACGGTGGTACCGCGCCGAGTTCGGCCCTGGACGAGCCCTTTTTGGGCGAGGGCCCGCAGGCCTTCGCGCAGGGACGGCCGGCTGATTCCCATCTGCAACGAGAGTTCTGCTTCAGTCGGGAGCAATTCACCTGATTGCAATGCGCCCGATACGATCCTGAAGCCCAGCGCGTCGACGACGTGCTCCGATTTGAGTCGGCGCGCCGCGACGGTGGGTGCCGATGGTTTGCGGCGTGCGACGACTGTGGATTTCTTGGGGGCTAACGTCCGGGAGGGCATGGGCATTGACACGATGTGTCAGACACAATGCCATTAAAGTCCGACACAAACAAGTATACTGTGCGCCTGTTCGCGGCCGCGCCGCCCGGCAGGAATGGGCGTGCCGTGGCCGTTGCTGCTTAACCCAAGGAGCAAGCGATGGATTCGGATCTGAAAGGCAAAGTAGTCTTGATCACCGGCGCTTCAACCGGGATCGGCGCCGCGGCGGCACATGCCTTTGCGCGCAAAGGCAGCAAGGTGATGGTCCACTACAACACGAGCGGCGATGCCGCTGCGGAGGTCGTGGCGGGCATCAAGGCGTCCGGTGGTGACGCCGCGCAGGTCGGCGGCGACGTCATGCTGGAAAAGGATGTGCAGCGGATCGTCGCCGAGACCATGGCCACGTTCGGCCGCATCGACGTGTTGATCAACAATGCCGGCGGAATGCTCGGCCGGATCAAGATCGAGGACTACACGGTTGAGCACATCCATCGCGTGCTGATGCTCAACTGCACGCAGGTGGCGCTGTTCATGCGCGAGGTCATCCCGGGCATGCGCCGGCAGAAATCCGGCAACGTCATTAACGTCACCTCGATTGCCGCGCGCAATGGCGGGGGCGGCGGTGCGATTCTCTACGCCGGTTCAAAGGGCTTCGTCTCTACCGTGACCCACGGCTGGGCCAAGGAAGTGGTCGGCGACGGCATCCGGGTCAATGCGGTATCTCCCGGCGTGATCACTACGCCGTTTCATGATCGCTATTCGAGCGCGGAACAGTTGAAGGCGATGCAGGCCACCGTTCCGATGAACCGCCTGGGCAGCGCCGAAGAATGCGCGGGGACGTTTCTGTACCTGGCGTCAGACCAGATGAGCGGCTATGTCACGGGGCAGGTGATCGAGGTCAACGGCGGACAGTACATGCCGTAAGTAAAATGAGAGTAAATGAGGCGCGAGACTGCGTCAGCCGCGATCTCCCGCGCCTTATATCCACCGGCGATTCGGCGGGCAAAAAAAAGAGGGGTTACACTTGCGCGTAACCCCTTGGTTCAGTGTGGTGGGCATTGCTGGGTTCGAACCAGCGACCCCTCCCGTGTGAGGGGAGTGCTCTACCGCTGAGCTAAACGCCCCGCGAACCCAGACAGGAATCGGGATTTAACCACGGCGCCGAAAGCGGGGTCAAACCGAGATCCCGCCCGTGTCCACGCATGTCCTGGACATAAATGCACCTTCTTGGTGCGGGTTTGGGCGTTTGTCGCGTTGCAGCAGTCGCGCGTTACAATCCGTTTTGGCTAACCCCTTGGCGCCCTGAGCAATTCCGGATTTGGCTCACTGTTTGCTAAGTCAAGTCGAGCCTCAAAAATCGATCGCATGTCCTCCCTCCCTTTCGATGAAATGTCGGTTCACGGTGGCGCAGTCAGGCTCCATTACCGGGCATTTGCCGACTGGCTGGAGCGTACGGACAGCGCACACATTGCCCAGAAGCGGGATGAGGCGGAACGCGCCTTCCATCGTGTCGGCATCACATTTGCCGTCTACGGTGAAGACGCAGGTACGGAGCGCCTGATTCCTTTCGACATCGTGCCCCGGATCATTCCAGCGGACGAGTGGCGCATTCTCGAAGCGGGACTCAAGCAGCGAGTTCATGCGCTCAACCTGTTCCTGGCCGACGTCTATCACGACCAGAAGATTCTCAAGTCCGGCGCCATCCCAGCTGAGCGGGTGCTGGGCAATACCCAGTACCGACGCGAGATGGCCGGCATGGACGTTCCCGGTGGCATCTACGCCCACATTGCAGGCGTCGATCTGGTGCGAGCCGGCGCGGGCGAGTACTACGTCCTCGAGGACAACCTGCGCGTTCCCTCCGGTGTCTCGTACATGCTCGAGAATCGCCGGATGATGATGCGACTCTTTCCGGAACTCTTCGCCACTCGCTCGATCCGTCCGGTCCAGCACTATCCGGACAAGCTGCTTGAAAATCTCCACGCCGTCGGACCGCAGGGCGAGGAGAGGCCGACGGTGGCGGTCCTCACGCCCGGTGCCTATAACTCCGCCTATTACGAACACGCATTCCTGGCGCAGCAGATGGGCGTGGAACTGGTCGAGGGCCAGGATTTGATGGTCCAGAACGACACGGTCTACATGCGCACCACGCGCGGGCCGAGGCGCGTGCACGTGATCTATCGCCGGGTGGACGACGACTTCCTTGACCCGTTGGCATTCCGCCCCGACTCGATGCTGGGCGTGCCCGGACTGTTTGCCGCGTATCGCGCCGGCCGCGTCACGCTGGCCAACGCCATCGGCACCGGTGTGGCGGACGACAAGTCGATCTATCCCTTCGTGCCCGACATGATCAAGTACTACCTGGCCGAAGAACCGATCCTTCACAACGTGCCGACATTCATGCTGTACAAGCCGAAGGACTGCGAATACGCGCTGGCCAATCTGGACAAGCTGGTCGTGAAGGAAGTCCATGGCGCCGGCGGGTACGGCATGCTGGTGGGTCCCGCGGCCACGGTTGCCGAGCGCGAAGCGTTTCGTCGGCGCATCGTGGCCGAGCCCGAGAAGTACATTGCGCAACCGACCTTGGCACTGTCGACGTGCCCGACGTTTGTGGACGCCGGCCTCGCGCCGAGGCATATAGACCTGAGGCCGTATGTGCTGTCAGGCAAGGATGTCGACCTGGTCCCCGGCGGATTGACGCGGGTGGCCCTGCGCGAGGGGTCGCTGGTGGTCAACTCGTCGCAAGGTGGCGGCACCAAGGACACCTGGGTCCTGGCGGACTGAGGAGATCATCATGGCTGCCATGCTCTGTCGCACCGCGAATGAACTGTTCTGGATGGCCCGGCACATCGAGCGCGCCGAAAACACCGCACGGCTGCTCGACGTCACCTACCGCACGTCGCTCCTGCCGTACCACATCCAGGAGCCGGGTTTGGCATGGGCGGAGCCGTGGTCCGTCCCACTCATCGCCACCGGCGTGGCCACGCCCTACTACCAGAAGCACCCCGAGTTGGCCGCCGACAACGTGCTCAAGTTCATGATCATGGACGAGGACAACCGGTCGTCCATATTCAGCTGCCTGTGGGCAGCGCGCGAATCCGCACGGAGCGTGCGCGGGGCAATCACGTCTGAGATGTACGAGGACTTGAACGGCGCGTGGATCGAGATTCGCGACCACGGCTTCGAGCGGCTGAACGGGCAGGGCGTCTCGGAGTTCCTGGATTGGGTGAAGATGCGCTCGCATCTGTTCCGCGGTGTGACGTTCGGCACCATGCTGCGCGACGAGGCATACCACTTCATCCGTCTGGGTACGCACATCGAGCGCGCCGACAACACGGCGCGCATCCTCGACACCAAATATCACATCCTGCTGCCGTCCGCGGCGGACATCGGTGGCGCGGTGGATTACTACCAATGGGCGTCGCTCTTGCAGTCGCTGTCGGGATTCGAGTCATATCGCAAGATCTACAGCGACGTCATCTCGCCGCGGCGGGTGACCGAGCTCCTGGTGCTGCGCGACGACATGCCGCGCTCGCTCCACAGCTGCCTCAATTTCATCGACGACACGCTCGAACTCCTGTGCGACGACAATAGCCGCGAGTTGCGTCGCCAGGCGGGCGAGCTGCACGCCCGGCTGCACTACGGCAAGACCGAGGAAATCATCCGGTTCGGCCTGCATGAATACCTGATGGATTTCCTGACGCGCGTATCCGCGTTGGGCGCTGAGATCAGCCGCCGCTTCCTCGTGCCCACCTATTAGCCACCGCCAAGAGTTTCGCGCCCCATGACCTACTGCGTTGCCATGTCTCTCGATGCCGGGATGATTTTCGCCTCCGATTCCCGCACCAATGCCGGCGTTGACCAGATTGCCCGCTTTACCAAGATGAAAGTATTCTCTCGCGAAGGTGATCGCGTCATCGTGACCCTGTCTTCAGGCAACCTTGCGGTGACCCAGAGCGCCCTCAACAATCTCGACCATCGCGCACGAGCGGGTGAGAGCGCGAGCGAACTCAGCATTTGGAACGCCCAGTCGATGTTCGATGTGGCCCGGCTGGTGGGGGATTCGCTGCGCGAGATCAAGACGCGCGACGGCCCCTACCTCGCACAGAACAATATCGATGCCTCCGGCAATTTCCTGATCGGCGGCCAGATCAAGGGCGAGCCGCATCGCCTGTTCAATGTCTATGGCGAAGGTAACTTCATCGAAGCTTCGCCGGACACCTGCTACTTCCAGATCGGCGAATCCAAGTACGGCAAGCCGGTGATCGACCGCGTGATCAAGCGCAGTTCCAGTCTCCTCGATGCCACCAAGTGCACGGTCGTTTCCTTTGATTCCACAATGCGGTCGAATATCTCAGTGGGATTGCCCATCGACCTGTTGGTGTACGAAGCGGACAGCCTCACCATCAAGATCCAGAAGCGGATCGACGAAACGGATCCCTACTTTCAGATGATGCATCGCGAATGGGGCGAAGGTCTGCGCCGCGTGTTTGCACAGCTTCCCGATCCGGACTGGACCTAAGGCCAGGCGCCTCCCCAATGGCCATTCGCGTCGCGCTTTCCCACCGTACAACGTATCGTTTCGACCGGCATGTCGCGATCGGGCCGCATGAAATCAGGCTGCGCCCGGCGCCGCATTGCCGCACGCCGATCCTCAGTTACTCACTGAACGTCCTGCCGGACCCGCACTTTCTCAACTGGCAGCAGGACCCGTACGGCAACTGGGTCGCGCGACTGGTTTTCCCGGAACGCTCGAACCTCGTGGAAATCGAGGTTGACCTGGTGGCGGACCTGACCGTCATCAATCCTTTCGACTTCTTCGTCGAGCCCTATGCCGAAACGTTCCCTTTCACCTATGCGCCGGCGCTGGCGAAGGAACTGATTCCGTTTCTGGAGACCGCGCCACTCGGGCCGCGTCTCGAGGCGTGGCTCGCCGATTTTCGCAAAACGATCCTGTCCATCGAAAGTCCCGTGTTGATGCTGGTGCGCCTGAACCAGCTTTTACAGGGACAGATCCGCTATCTCGTGCGCATGCAACCTGGTGTGCAGACGCCGGAGGAAACCCTCGGCAACGCGAGCGGGTCCTGTCGCGACAGCGGCTGGCTGCTGGTGCAGATCATGCGGCACCTGGGGCTCGCGGCCCGCTTCGCGTCGGGCTACCTGGTGCAGCTGGTGGCGGACATCAAGGCGCTAGACGGCCCATCGGGAACGACCAAGGACTTCACCGACCTGCATGCCTGGGCAGAAGCGTTCATCCCGGGTGCGGGCTGGATCGGCTTTGACCCGACCTCGGGCCTGCTGGCAGGCGAAGGGCATATCCCGCTTGCGTGCACGGCCGACCCGGGCAATGCCGCCCCCGTGATTGGCGCTACCGACGTGGCCAACGTCGACTTCAGCGTGACCATGAGTGTCACGAGGATCCACGAGGACCCGCGCGTCACGCTTCCCTATACCGACAAGCAATGGCAGGCGATCAACCAGCTGGGTGCGCGGGTCGATGCCGATCTGGTCGCCAATGACGTGCGGCTAACTCAGGGCGGCGAGCCGACGTTCGTGTCCATCGACGACATGGACGGTCCGGAGTGGAACTACACCGCGCTGTCGCCGAAGAAGCGGGAACTCGGCGAAATTCTCCTGAAGCGCCTCAAGGCCAGGTTCGCGCCCGAAGGATTCCTGCACTACGGCCAGGGCAAGTGGTATCCGGGCGAACCGTTGCCGCGCTGGGCGCTGGGCGTGTTCTGGCGCACCGATGGCATTCCACTCTGGCGCGGCGACTCGCTGATTGCCGATACCACCAAGCCGGGAATCGTGACGGTGGCCAACGCGCAAAAGTTTGGCCAGCACATTGCCACCCGGCTGGGGCTGCCCGCATCGCTGCTGATTACTGCGCATGAAGACGTACCGAAGTTGCTGCAGGAAGAGGCCGCGCTGCCGGAGAACGCCGATCCGCTAAAGGCTGACCTCACCAGGGCTGACGAACGCGCGCGGCTCGCGCGCCTGCTCACTACGGGCCTGGATGCGCCGGCAGGATTCGTGTTGCCCCTCAAGGCCGGGTTGGATGACGATTCCAACACTGCGTGGGAGTCGAGCCCCTGGCCATTGAAGCGCCTGCACCTCTACGCGTTGGCAGGCGACTCACCGTTGGGGTTGCGCCTGCCGCTCAGTTCGCTGCCGGAGTTGTTGCCCGGTGAGGCGGAAACGGATTTCCCCGTGGACCCCTTTGCGGAGCGCAAGGCGTTGCCCGCAGGAAACGCCGGGACCACGAAGGGCGCCAAGGTGCGCGGTCGCAAGCCTCGCGAGGTCATCAAGACAGCATTGACCTTGCAGGTGCGTGGCGGTCACCTCTACGTGTTCATGCCGCCCTGCGCGCACCTCGAAGCCTATGTCGCACTTCTGGCCACGATCGAGGACATCGCGCGCGAACTGGGCATTCCGGTGGCCATCGAAGGCTACACGCCGCCACGCGATCCTCGCGTGAAGATGCTGATGGTGACGCCCGACCCGGGCGTGATCGAGGTCAACATCCATCCCGCGTCCTCCTGGCGCGAACTGCTCGCCACGACCGAAATCCTTTACGAGGAGGCGCGGCAATCGCGGCTGGGCACCGAGAAGTTCATGCTGGACGGTCGCCATACCGGAACCGGTGGCGGCAATCACGTCACCTTGGGCGGCGCCACGCCGGCGAACAGTCCCTTGCTACGCCGTCCGGATCTTTTGCAGAGCCTCATCACGTACTGGCAGAACCATCCGGCGCTTTCTTATCTGTTTTCGGGAATGTTCATCGGGCCGACCAGCCAGGCGCCACGCGTCGACGAAGCCCGTGACGATCGCCTCTACGAACTCGCCATCGCCTTCCAGCAATTGGGACGCAAGAGCGAATCCGGACGCGAATCGCCGCAACCCTGGCTCGTCGACCGTTTGCTGCGACACATGCTGACGGACTTGACGGGCAACACGCATCGTTCGGAATTTTCGATTGACAAACTGTATTCACCGGACAGTTCGACTGGGCGGTTGGGCATCCTCGAGTTCCGTGCGTTCGAGATGCCGCCGCATGCGCAGATGAGCGCGGTGCAGGTGTTGCTGCTCAGGGCCCTGGTGGCGCGTTTTTGGATCAATCCTTACCATGGTGACCTGATCCCCTGGGGCACCGCGCTGCACGATCGCTGGTTGTTGCCGCATTTCGTTGCCGCCGACATTCGCGACGTCGCGCACGACTTGAATCGCGCCGGCTACCCCTTCGATCCGGCGTGGTTCGATCCGTTCGTGGAATTCCGCTTCCCGCGCTTCGGCACCGCCACTTATGCCGGCGTGACGCTGGAGTTGCGGCAGGCCATCGAGCCCTGGCACGTGCTGGGCGAGGAGGTGGCCCTCGGCGCTACGGCACGCTACGTCGACTCGTCCGTGGAGCGCATGCAGATCAAGGTCGTCGGCATGTCCGGTGGTCGGCACGCGGTGACCTGCAATGGCCGCGCGTTGCCGCTCACGCCCACCGGCGTTCCGGGCGAGTTTGTGGCCGGCGTGCGCTTCCGCGCGTGGAATCCCCCGTCGGCGCTGCATCCCACCATCGGCGTGCAGGCGCCACTCACCTTCGACCTGATCGACACCTGGTCGCAGCGCGCGTTGGGCGGCTGCATGTATCACGTCGTGCATCCCGGCGGGCGCAACTACGAGACGTTCCCGGTCAACGCCAACGAGGCCGAGGCGCGACGCGTCGCGCGCTTCTGGGCGCACGGGCACACGCCGGGGCCGATGGTCGTGCATCCGGAACAACCCAATCCGTCGACGCCGGCGACGCTCGATTTGCGCTGGCAACCGGCTCGATAGCGCCCAACCGGTAAACTGCGTCCTTTTGACGAGGACGCACCCGTTGAGCGACTCATCTTCCACCATTCGGAGCCGTTTCGCGCCCAGCCCGACGGGATACCTTCACCTGGGTAGCGCCCGCACGGCACTGTTTGCGTGGGCCTATGCGCGGCACTTCGGTGGCAAATTCATCCTGCGCGTCGAGGACACCGATGTCGAACGCTCGACGCCGGCCGCGGTCAAGGCGATCTTCGACGCGATGACCTGGCTGGAACTCGACTACGACGAGGGCCCGTTCTTCCAGATGCAGCGCATGGACCGGTATAGCGAAGTGCTTGCGCAAATGCTCGCCGCGGGCCAGGTCTATCACTGCTACATGACGCCCGCGGAACTCGATGCGTTGCGCGCTGAACAGACGGCGCGGGGCGACAAGCCACGCTATGACGGCCGCTGGCGGCCGGAAAAGAGCGCGGGCAAGACACCGCCGCCGGGTGTAAAACCTGTGCTTCGCTTTCGCAATCCTGACAACGGCGTGGTCGCCTGGGACGACGGTGTCAAGGGCCGCATCGAAATCTCCAATGCCGAAATGGACGACCTGGTCATCGCTCGCCCGGACGGCACGCCCACCTATAACTTCTGCGTCGTGGTCGACGACATCGACATGCGGATCACCCATGTGATTCGCGGCGACGACCATGTCAACAACACGCCGCGACAGATCAACATGTTTCGCGCGCTCGGCGCCGAACCGCCTTCCTACGCGCATGTCCCAACGGTGCTGGGCGAGGATGGCGCCAAACTCTCGAAGCGCCATGGCGCCATGGGCGTGATGGAATACGAGGCGCAGGGCTATCTGCCGGAAGCCTTGATCAATTTCCTCGCGCGCATCGGCTGGGGCCACGGTGACGAGGAAATTTTCACCCGCGAGCAGCTGGTGCAATGGTTCGACCTGCCCGGCATCAGTCCGGCGCCGTCGCGCTTCAATGCGGACAAATTGAAGTGGGTCAACCAGGAGCACATGAAGCGCCTTCCCGAAGCCGATTTGGGAAAGCGCCTCGTCCCCTTTCTTGCGCGTGCCGGACTGGACCCAGTCGGCGGACCCGACGCGGGCGCCGTGGCCACGCTGCTGCGCGATCGCGCCGACACGCTGGTGGCCATGGCCGACGCGGCGCACTACTTCTATGCTGCACCGACGGTTGCGCCGGAAAAAATTGCCGAGCTGGTTACTCCGGCAATTCGTCCCGCATTGGTCGAGCTACAGGCGGAATTCGCGGCCATCGAGTGGACGCGAGAGGCGTTGCTCGGGGCGCTGAAGGCTGCCGCCGTTCGGCACGGTCTGAAGCCGCCACAGATCATGATGGCGCTGCGGATGGTGGTAGCGGGCACCACGTCCACGCCCGCGATCGACGCGGTACTGGCGCTGCTGGGACGCGATACCACACGGAAGCGAATGGCAACCGGGCTTGGAGGGAAGGCAAACTCGGAGTAAAATGGGAATTTCCCGGGGCGAGAAGCATCATGACCCAGTTTGTCTTCGTAACCGGTGGCGTCGTTTCCTCGCTCGGGAAGGGAATCGCCGCCGCGTCTCTCGCCGCGATCCTCGCTTCCCGCGGCGTCCGCGTCACCAATCTCAAGCTTGACCCGTACATCAACGTCGATCCGGGGACGATGTCGCCTTTCCAGCATGGCGAGGTGTTCGTCACCGACGACGGCGCCGAAACCGACCTTGACCTGGGCCATTACGAGCGCTTTACCGACGTGCGGATGGGGAAGTCCAACAACTTCACCACTGGCCAGATCTACGAGTCCGTCATCCGCAAGGAGCGCCGTGGCGACTACCTGGGGGGCACGGTGCAGGTCATCCCGCACATCACCGACGAGATCAAGAGCTGGATCCTGCTTGGTGCCGGTGACGCAGAGGTGGCCATTGTCGAAATCGGCGGCACGGTGGGCGACATTGAATCGCTGCCGTTCCTCGAAGCCATTCGGCAACTCGGCATCACGCTTGGCCGCGACAACGTTTGCTACATCCACCTGACGCTGTTGCCGTACATTCCCACGGCCGGCGAAATGAAGACCAAGCCGACGCAGCACTCGGTCAAGGAGTTGCGCGAGATCGGCATCCAGCCGGACGTCGTGCTCTGTCGCGCCGACCGGCCGGTGCCTGACGGCGATCGCAAGAAGATCGCGCTCTTTACCAACGTCCCCGAGGAAGCCGTCATTCCGGCGCTCGATGCCGATTCCATATACAAGATCCCCGGCCTACTGCACGCAGAAGGGCTGGACGTCATCGTCTGCAAGAAACTTAACATCAAGGCACCGCCGGCCGATTTGGGCACATGGCGGAAGCTGGTCGATTCTCTGGAGCATCCGCAACATGAGGTGAACATCGCAATGGTCGGCAAGTACGTCGACCTGACCGAGTCCTACAAGTCGCTTTCCGAAGCGCTGATCCACGCCGGGATGCACACGCGTTCCAAGGTGCGCATCCACTATGTCGATTCCGAAGTCCTGGAGAGCGAAGGTGTGGACGCACTGCGCACCATGGATGCCATTTTGGTCCCGGGCGGCTTTGGCAAGCGGGGAGTCGAGGGTAAGCTGATGGCCGTGCGCCTCGCGCGCGAGTCGGGCATGCCCTACCTCGGCATCTGCCTCGGCATGCAGCTGGCGGTCATCGAATGTGCGCGCAACATGGCGGGACTGGCGAACGCCAACAGCACCGAGTTCGACCCCGTGACGCCTCACCCTGTCGTTGCGCTGATCACCGAATGGCAGAATCGCGATGGCTCGATCGAGAAGCGCACTGAAAGCTCGGACATGGGTGGCACGATGCGCCTGGGCGCGCAGCCCTGTGAGGTAGTGCCCGGGTCGCTGGCGCATCGCATCTACGGCAGCACGACGGTCGTCGAGCGTCATCGGCATCGCTACGAAGTGAACAATCATTACCTGCCGCGTATCGAGGCGGCCGGACTATATGTCGGTGCGAGGGCCCAGAGCGCTACTGCGGGCGACCTGGTCGAAATGGTCGAGCTGCCTGGGCATCCGTGGTTCTTCGGCTGCCAGTTCCACCCGGAATTCACCTCCAATCCCCGACGCGGGCATCCGCTGTTCATCAGCTTCGTGCAAGCGGCACTCGCCCGCCAGCAACGCACATCAGGTGTTGCGCCGCAGCCGGTCGCCGAGCTGGTCGCCTCGATCTAGCGCGCCAGCCAAGGCGGTGACGCGATGAAACTCTGTGGTTACGACGTCGGCCTCGACCGGCCGCTGTTCCTGATCGCGGGGCCGTGCGTAGTGGAATCGCGCCAGCTGCAGGTGGACGTGGCGGGCGAGTTGAAGGCGATCTGCGCGTCGCTCGCCATTCCCTTCATCTTCAAGTCGTCCTACGACAAGGCCAACCGAAGCTCGCATGCGTCGTTTCGCGGACCGGGCATGGACGAGGGCCTGCGCATCCTCGAGGAGGTTCGCCGCCAGGTCGAGGTGCCGGTGCTGACCGACGTTCATACGGTAGATGAGATTGCCACCGTGGCGTCCGTTGTGGACGTGCTGCAAACGCCGGCGTTCCTCTGCCGGCAGACCGATTTCATCCAGGCCGTCGCCGGCAGCGGCAAGCCCGTGAACATCAAGAAGGGTCAGTTCCTGGCGCCGGAGGACATGAAGCAGGTCGTAGCCAAGGCGCGCGCCGCAAGCGGCAGCGACAACATCATGGTGTGCGAGCGCGGCGCGTCCTTCGGCTATCACAACCTCGTCTCCGACATGCGCTCGCTCGCGATCATGCGCGACACCGGCTGCCCGGTGG
>JBDTPJ010000103.1:0-13320 GCA_039932755.1 Betaproteobacteria bacterium | reverse complement strand
ACTGAGTTGGAAACTGAGTTGGAAACTGAGTTGGAAACTGAGTTGGAAACTGAGTGCAAACTGAGTGGAAACGGAGCGCCCGGATAGGAAAATGATTGAGCGGAAATTGAGCCCGCACCCGCCAGGAAAAAGGCCCGCACGTTGCGGGCCTTTTTGCTTGGGCGATGTCTGCAGCTACAGCCCGAATGCGCCGCGGTGCGACCAGCCCCCCGCCATGAAGAACAGCAGCGGCAGCGACAGCATGACGTTGGTGCGCGAAGCCAGGAAGGCGAGCCGGCGTGCCTTGGCCTTCTCTTCGTCGGTCGCCGGCACGATGCCAAGAATCTTTTTCTGGTTGGGCCAGATGAGTCCCCAGACGTTGAGCAGCATGATCGTGCCGAGCCAGGCGCCGACACCGATGCCCGCCATCCCCTTGGATAGCGTGAACGCATTCACGAACTGACTACCGAGCAGCGCCGCCCCGGCCAGCCATGTGACCAGCGCTGACCACCGGAAGTAAAACAGCGCGCGCGGGACGATGTGCTTGCTGATGCCTGCCGCCGTATTGTCAGCGGCCGCGGCTTTCATCGCGGGAACCTGCACGAAATTGAAGTAGTACAGCAAGCCTATCCACATCACGCCGGCCAGGAAATGTACCCATCTTGCAAAGACTGGAACGAGATCCATGACGTGCCTCTCCTAGAGCAGTACGTTTTTGACGATGTAGTACAGAATCGCGGTAAGAATGACCCCGCAAAGGATCGTTCCCCCCAGTGAATCCAGCGGATTTTTCATGTTGTGTCTCCTGCAGATAGGCACGTGGAAGGCCGACGCGTTCACCGACGCGAATTTGCGGCCGGGCTGATTCTATCCCGCAAGCGCCGTAAGGGGCACGATTCGAGGCCGGCGGCTGACCCGTCAAACGCGCCGGATTGACACCTTGTGCGCAAAGTATGACAGGAACATAATCAGTCCCTTAGGCGCGATTTTGTAGCGCCAGCCGCGCGTCGCCGCCGGGACCTTGGCGAAACCCGGCATCGAACTCAATCCGAACGGAAGCTACCAGCGAATGGCGCTGTTCTCCAAACCTCCGCCCAAGAAACCCGAGGCCCTGAAACTGGAGCCAAAGGCCGCGGCCCCGATGATCTCGCGCGCGCAGCCTCACGCAGCGGAACGGCCCGTATCGGCGCGTGAACTCGCGGTCGTGGCCCAGGGCAGGAAGCGCAACGCGGAGCGCCAGAATCCCGAGCCCGCTGGCGATATTTCGGTTACCGGCGCGAGTCTCGTCCAATGGACTCCCACCAATTTGTCGATCGAAGTTGCACAGACCAATCCCGGGCTTTGCGGGGTACTCGAAAATGCCGCCCTGCTTTTCGCGGGTGGCCAGAAGGAACCGGCGCGGGAAATGCTCGAGCAGGGCGTGCAGACCGACCCGGAGGCCAGGGTATCGGCGTTGGCATGGCTGGCGCTGTTCGATGTGCTCCAGCGGGTCAATGCAAAGGTGGCATTTGAGAAAGTGGCGCTGCAGTATGTCGTCCAATTCGAACGCTCCGCGCCAGCCTGGGAAGAAGGATTGACGACAACCGCGGGACCGAAGCTGGTTGCCGGCGGATTCATACCGGTGACCGGCAAACTTTCGGCGGCGAGCCTGCCGCAGGTCGAAGGACTCAAGCGCGCGATCGAGAAGAAGGTGCCCCACGCCCGCCTGGACTTGGCATCGGTTACGGGATTCGACGACGCGGGCGCCCGGTTGCTGGCCGACGCATTGGCTCATGCCCGCAAGCATCGCTTCGCGTTGACCCTTCAGCGGCCCGACAAACTCAGGACCGCCGTGGACGCCGTGGTCAAGCGCGGAAGGGACGGCGGTGAGGGCACGTGGCTCCTGTCGCTCGAACTCCTGCAATTCCAGTTTGACCAGGATGCATTCGATAATCGTGCCATCGAATACGCGGTGGCCTTCGAGCAATCGCCACCCTCATGGGAGCCGCCATCCAAGCCCGAAGTCGCACCCATTGCACCAGAGGCTGGCGCGAACGGCCAGGGTCCGGAGGACGCCCAGGGCGCGCCGTTCGACGCAGGCGTGGAGAAACTCCTGATGTCGGGCGTCCTTGCCGGATCGTCGAATGCCCAGGTGCGGAACCTCGCGGATTTCGCACTCCGGCGACCCGTGGTTCCGATCGACATGTCGGCGGTCGATCGCATCGATTTCGTTTGCGCGGGCGCTCTGCTGAACGCCATCAACCGGGTCGAATCCCAGCGCAAGGCGGTCCAGATCGTCGGAGCGTCGCCAATCATCCGTGCGTTGCTGCTGCTCATCGGAATTTCTCCCCGGCATTTCCTCAAGAAGGCAGACTAGGCAGACTAGGCAGACGGGCAAAGGTGCAAACGTACTTTTGCCCGGAAAGTCCCGGACCAAAGTAAAGCCCAACTTTGGTCCGTTGCTTTTGCCGACGAAGTCCGGCGCATTTGCCAACTGAGGCCCGTAACTTCGTCGTAAAACTTCCAATGGATGTAACCCGGGCGCCTTGATGGCGCGGCTCCTTCTGTCCAGCCACTCTTGGGCATTGAGAATTCTCCGTTTATGGAACAGTTTCACGGTACGACCATTCTGTCGGTGCGACGCGACGGCGCGGTGGCCCTGGGCGGCGACGGCCAGGTCACGCTCGGGAACATCGTCATGAAATCCACGGCACGCAAGGTGCGCAGGCTCTATCACGAGAAGGTGTTGGCGGGATTTGCGGGCGCGACAGCCGATGCGTTCACGCTGTTCGAACGCTTCGAGGCCAAGCTCGAAAAGCACCAGGGGCACCTGACCCGCTCCGCGGTGGAACTCGCCAAGGACTGGCGCTCGGATCGTGTGCTGCGTCGGCTGGAGGCCATGCTTGCGGTAGCTGACGCATCGGCGTCACTGGTGATCACCGGCACGGGGGATGTGCTGGAGCCGGAGTTGGGCATTGTGGCGATCGGTTCCGGCGGACCCTACGCGCAAGCGGCGGCCCGTGCTCTGCTCGAACATTCGGTGCTCTCGGCCGAGGAGATCGTCAAGCAGTCGCTCACGATTGCCGGTGACCTGTGCATCTATACCAACCAGAATCACGTCATTGAAGTGCTGCCGGCGCAAGTCCATCCAACGATGGCGCCCCGATGAGCGACGACCATTTCGACGTCATCATCGCCGGCGCCGGTCTCGTGGGACTGGCACTAGCACCGGCGCTGGCGCGTAGCGGCCTCAAGGTTGCGCTGCTCGATCGCGCGCGCATTGCCGCGCCCGAGGCGGACTCTGACACTTGGGACGCACGCGTGTACGCCATCAGTCCCGGTAGTGCCACGTTCCTGCGTTCGATCGGGGCGTGGCAGATGTTGCAGGCCGAACGCATCTCGCCCATCGAGTCCATGTGCGTTACGGGCGATGCCGGCGCGACGCTGGAGTTTTCCGCCTATGAACTCGGCGAACGCGCGCTGGCGTGGATCGTCGAGGAGCGGGCACTGCGCGCTGCGCTCTTGCCCCTGGTGTTTGAAGCCGACGTCGGAGTCATCGGCGACGCCGATTTCAGGTCGCTTGAATGGACGCCCGATGCGGGCACGCTGACTTTTGCGGCAGCGGGTGCGACGGCGCGGACCGCGCGCGCCAAGCTCGTTGTCGGCGCGGATGGCGTCCGGTCGTGGGTGCGGCACGCGGCGGGATTGACGGCCGAGCCGCGACCTTATGGCCAGTCGGGCGTCGTTGCCAATTTCGCGTGTGAACGCGCGCATCACGGTGTGGCGAGGCAGTGGTTTCGCAGTGATGGCAGCGTGCTCGCCTGGCTTCCGCTCCCAGGTCGGAAGATTTCGATCGTCTGGTCGGTGCCGGAATCGCTGGCGACGGAATTGTTGGCTTTGGAGGGCCCCGCGCTGGCCGCGCGCGTGGCCGCGGCCGGCGAAGGCGCGTTGGGCGAACTGACACCGGTCACGCCGGCCGCATCGTTCCCGCTTGCATTCCTCAAACTGCCAGCCACGACAGCGCATCGCCTGGCGCTTGTGGGCGACGCGGCGCATGGCATTCACCCGTTGGCCGGGCAGGGCGTCAACCTGGGTTTTGGCGACGTTGAGGCGCTGGTGACGATCCTGGCCCAGCGTGGGCCCGTTGCGGATCCCGGTGCCCGCGTGCTGCTCGAGCGCTTTGCACGGCGGCGGGCCGAACCGGTGCTTGCGATGCAGACGGTCACGGACGGGCTGGTCAGCTTGTTCGGGCCGGCCACACCGTGGCTCAGGACCATTCGCAATACCGGAATGCGTGTTGTCGACCGCTTTCCCCTTTTGAAACGAACGCTGGCGCAACCTGCGCTGCGGTAGACTGTCCAAATCTGATCGGTATTCAGGAGAACCCATGATTTCCATCACTTTTTTGCTTGCTCGAACGCGTCTCGCCGCAAGTTCGGCGATCGCTGCCCTGGTCTTTGCGCTGACCGCGACGTCGGTGCTTGCGGCTACGTCGAACGAAGCGGTTGTCGCCCCTCCACCCGAGGCGGCCGGCATCAAGAAAACACTCGAGCAGAAATTTCCCGGTGCCGCAGTCGGCGTCATTACCAGGAGCCCCTATTTCGGCCTGTTCGAAGTGCAATTCGACAACCAGATGCTCTACACCGACGCCAAGGCCAAATTCGTGATCCTGGGCGCCGTCTACGACGTGGACGCCAAGGTCAACCTGACCGAACAGCGGATGAAGAAGCTCAACCGCGTCGATGTGGCGAGCCTTCCGCTCGACCTGGCCTTCAAGCGTGTCAAGGGCACGGGCGAGCGCAAGCTCTACGTGTTCTCGGACGCCGATTGTCCGTTCTGCGCCAAGCTCGAAGCGGAGCTGAAGGGCGTCGACAACGTCACGATCTACACTTTCCTGTACCCCATCGACTCGTTGCATCCCGATTCGGCGCGCAAGTCCCGGATGATCTGGTGCGCGCCGGACAAGGTGAAGGCATGGGACGATTTCTTTGCCAGCGGCGCCTTGCCGGACAACCCCGGCGAGTGCGTCAACCCGGTCGCGACGACGAAGACGCTCGGTGACAAACTGCGGGTCCAGGCCACGCCGACGCTGATCTTTGCCGACGGAACGCTCGTCCCTGGCGCCATTCCGACGGCGCAGATGGAAGAGGAATTCAAGAACGCGGCAGCCCTGACGACTCCGGCCAAAAAGCCCGTCGCCGCCAACAAGTAACTGCCGGACTTTTCGACGCGCCGGCATGGCACCGTCGCCTGACCTCAAGGGAACCCCATGGCCATCCTCGACTTCATCAAGAAACAGTTCATTGACATCATTCAGTGGACCGACGACTCGCGGGACACACTGTCGTATCGCTTCCCCGACGAGGATCAGGAAATCAAGAACGGTGCGCAGCTCATCGTGCGCGAGTCGCAGGCTGCGCAATTTATTTATCTGGGTGAATTCGGCGACACCTTTGGTCCGGGCAAGCACGCGCTGACCACGGACAACATTCCGGTCCTGACCAATCTCAAAAGCTGGAAATATGCGCTGGAGAGTCCGTTCAAGGCGGATGTCTATTACGTCATCACACGCCTTTTCACCGGTAACAAGTGGGGGACGTCCAACCCGGTCATGATGCGCGACGCGGACTTCGGCATCGTCCGGCTGCGCGCGTATGGCACGTATGACTTTCGAATCGTGGACGTCAAGAGATTCCTGAAGGAAGTGGCGGGTACGGACGATCACTTCCGTCTCGACGAATTCAACGACACGATGCGCTCACGTATTGTGAGCGTGTTCACCGAGGCGCTGGCGAGCTCCAAGATCCCGGCGCTCGACGTTGCCTCGCGCTACGGCGAACTGGGACAGGCACTGCTGCCGCTCATCAATCCGGCCATCGGCGAAAAGTATGGCCTGGAAATGACCACGTTCCTGGTCGAGAACGTCTCCGTCCCGCCGGAAGTCGAGCAGGCGATCGACAAGCGTTCGAGCATGGCCGCGGTCGGCAATCTCAACGACTACGTCAAGTTCCAGATGGCGCAAGGCTTGGGTCAGCCCGGCGGTGGTGGCGGCATCGGCGGTGCCGGCGCCGAACTCGCGATGGGCATGGCGATGGCGCAGCAGATGATGAACCAGACCGGTGGCCTGATGGCGCAATCTACGCCAGGTATTGCAAACCCGGCCGCTCCGGCTGCGCCGGTCGCAGCCGCTGCACCCGGTGCCCCCGATCTCATGACGCCCGCGCAAGTCGCGCAAATGCTGGGGGTTGCCGAATCCGATGTGATGTCTAGCCTCGACGCGGGCGATCTCAAGGGGCGCAAGATCGGCACCCAGTGGCGCGTGACGCGCGCCGCGGTCGACGCCTTCATCAAGGGCTGAACATGCGGCAGCACGCGGGCCGGCGCGACGCGCCGCCGGCATCGTCGCGTATGCGGCGATGAGCGAAGCCGCGGCACTGTCAAAGTTTGCCTGCCCGGCTTGTGGCGGACAGGCCATCTGGAATCCCGCCAAGCAGAAACTCATCTGCCCGTTTTGCGGCACGGAATCGCCCGCCAAGCTTGACCTCACCACCGGCGGCATCGTCGAGCACGACCTCGCCGCAGCGCTGCGCGGACTCGGCGACGAAGCGCGCGGCTGGAAAGCCGAAGTGCGGCAAGTCCGTTGCGCTAGCTGCAACGCGATCTCCGTCTTCGATCCCAAGCGCCAGGCACAGAATTGCGAGTTCTGCGGGTCCGCCCAACTCGTTCCCTACGAGGAGACCAAGCCCGCGTTCCGGCCGGAAAGCGTGCTGCCGTTCATGGTCAGCGAGAGTTCGGCGCGCGATCGCATAAGGCAGTGGTACGGCAAGCTGTGGCTGGCGCCGGGTGCGCTCAAGCGCCGAGCGCTCACCGACACGGTAAAGGGCATCTACCTTCCGTACTGGACGTTCGACGCGCAGTTGGACGCGCAATGGACTGCTGAAGCCGGCCATTACTACTACACGACGGAGACCTACACCGAAAACGGACGAACGCAAACGCGTCAAGTGCAAAACGTGCGCTGGGAACCCGCGTCCGGTTCACTGTCCCATTTCTTCGATGACGACCTCGTATGCGCCTCGGTTGGCGTGCATCCTGGATTGCTGCGCGGCATCGAACCATTTCCGACGCAGACGCTCAAGCCGTACGATGCCGGGTTCGTCGCGGGCTGGGTGGTCGAACGTTATCAGATCGACCTGATAGGCGCTGCGCAGGCGTCGCGGGCGGCGATGGAAGCCAAAGTCATTGCCATGTGCGCGCAGCAGATTCCCGGCGACACGTATCGCAACTTGAACGTGCGCACCGCGCACTCCCGGCAGACGTTCAAGCACATACTCGCGCCGGTGTGGCTCATGAGCTATACATACGGTGCAAAGAGTTTCCAGTGCGTACAGAACGGCGTTACCGGCGCGATCCAGGGCGAGTATCCGAAGAGCCCGTGGAAGATCGCGCTGATCGTCATTGCCGTGATCGTGGGGATCGTCATCGTGATGTCCATGGGCGCAGGACGATGACATTATCGGCAGGCGCCAGCCGGCTTTGGGTACCTGGGCTGCCCGTGTTACGCTGATTTCCATGCGCGCCCGCTCTCTGGCCATTGTCCTCGCTGTCATCGGCATCGCGTTTGCCGCGTATGTCGAATATGGCACCTCGCGTGCCGCGGATGTCGAGCGTTCATTTCCACTGTTCGTCTTCGAGGCAGGGCCATGGGCGCTGTTGCTCGTGCTCGCCCTGCTGTCGCCGTTTGCGCGTCCGCTGGCGGCTTTTGCCGTTATCCTGCTTGCGCTGGATGTCTACGCATACTACGTCGTATTCATCGCGCCCCAGAGCGATACTTCCGCGGTCATCTACCTGTACAAACCGCTATACGGCCTCGCACTGGTGGCGGTAGCCGTGCTGGCAGGCTACCTCCTGGCGCGTCCGGCCGCGAGCAGGCAGTAGCACTTGCGCGCCGCCATTGTCACCGGCGTGTCGCGTGGGCTGGGCGAGGCGCTTGCCCACACTCTCCTCGCGGGCGGCTACAGCGTGTTAGGTATCGGACGCTCCAGCGGCACCCGGTTGGCAGGGCCGAACTACCGATTCGTCGAGATCGATCTCGCGGATCCATCGACCATCGACCACGTGCTCGAGGCGACATTCGCCCAAATGGCGGCAGCGCGTCCCGAGTTCGTGTGCCTCATCAACAATGCGGCCGTCGGCACGCCGGTGGGTGTGCTCGGGACGCAGAGCGCGGAAGAAATAGCCCGATCGCTTGCCGTGAACCTGGCGGCGCCCGCGGCGCTGGCCAATCTCTTTTGCCGGACCTTTGCGGACGAGTCTACGGAGCGCCGGATCATCAATGTTTCTTCGGGCGCCGCTGGCAACGCGATGCCCGGCATGTCCAGCTACTGCATCGCCAAGGCGGGAATGGAAATGTTGACGCGAGCGCTGGCGGCGGAGCGGCATGGCGATCGCTTTCGGGCCATCACAGTGCGTCCGGGCATCATCGATACGGGTATGCAGGAGCAGATGCGATCACTACCGAAAGAGGTGCTCCCCGGCGTCGCCCTGTTCGAGGGATTCCACAAAAGTGGTCAACTCGTGCCAGCCGACATCACGGCTGGCGTCGTCGTCGCCAAGCTCGTGGTCGAGCCGGTCGACAACGGACGTACTTATACCTATCAGGAGCTGACGGCTTGAACCTCGGCAAGTCCAGGTTCGAATTCGCCCGGATGCGCGATCAATCCGGTAGCGCCGGCTTCAAGTAGTTCCGCGCGCGAACCGTAGCCCCACAAAACTCCCAGCGACCGCGCACCGTTGCGACGCGCCGCCCGTATGTCGTGCTTGCGGTCACCGATCATGACGCAGTTCGCGCCGTCGAGCTTTTCGCGCGCCAGGAGATGCGCGAGCAGGTTCGCCTTGTCGTCGAGCAAGCCGTCGAGCGATGTGCCGTAGATGCCGTCGATGAATTGCCCGTACCCGAAATGCCCGATGATTTTCTCCGCAAACTGTTGGGGCTTGGTCGTGCAAAGAAAAGTGCGGGGATTGGATTGCTTCGCGGCGGCCAACATTTCGGCGATACCAGGATAGGCGCGATTTTCCCGCCAGCCCAGTTCCGAAAAGCGTTCGCGATAGAGGCCCACCGCACGCTCTATCGTCGCGGCATCGCTCCTGCCGATCAGCTGTGGCAGCGTTTCACGCAGGGGTGGGCCGACGCATACGCGCAACGCCTCATCACCCGGATCCGCGACATCCATGTGCGCGAGCGCGTACCGGATGCAGTTGGCGATACCTTCAAAATTGTCGGTCAGCGTACCGTCCAGATCGAAGAGCAGAACGCGAGGCGTCGCGTCGCGCACCTCAACGCTTGGCACGGATCAGCTTTACGCGATAGTCGAGAATCGCACCTTCCCGTCCGGCTTCCCACATCAGGCAATACTCCTGGGGTAGCAACGGCTGGTACGTCCCCTCGTCGGAGGTCACGTTGTTGCGGGAGACCGGAAGGATCACGGACTTTCCTTCGTGATAGTGGATGTTGAACGCCACCGGTCGCTGGGTCGTGAAGTGGTAGTCGAGCACATCGCCGGGTGTCATCTTCACGCATTCTTCATGCAGTTCGTAGGGGTTGATTCGATGGCCCATAACCTCGCGTGGCGTGCCGGACTTGAGCGTCTCGCTTGCGCATGCGGACAAGGCGAGCACAAGCAGTCCGGCGCCGCAGGCGTGACCGACGCGGGCAGCGCGCGACATCAGTCGACAGCCATCGGGACGAATCGGAACTTGCGGCGCAACACGCGCCAATCTTCGGACAACATCGCGAACCGGACGTGGTCGCGCCAGCGCCCGCCGATCTTCACATAGCGGCGTGAGTATCCTTCGCGAGTGAATCCCATTCGCGTGGCGAGAGCCAGTGATCGGACATTGTTGGGCTGGATGTTAACTTCGACGCGATGCAAGCCGATCTTTTGATACGCGATGTCCAGCGCAAGGGCGAGCCCCTCGCTCATGAGACCCGTGCCCGCCAACGGCGCGAACGCAAAGTAGCCCAGGTACGCGCTCTGGAACGCGCCGTGCACGATTTCCGAGAAATTGTAGACACCGACCAGTGCGTGGTCGGACTTGCGAAACACGAGAAACCCCGCGTGTACCCGGCTCACAGCGCGCGTCGCGTAGCGCTTGACGAACTTGTCATAGGCCGCAGATGTGCGGGGTGCGCTGGTCCAGCCGCGGTGCAGCGCCTGACTTTCGCGCACGGCGGCCTCAAATGCCCCGGCATCGGACCGCCGGGGAGGTCGCAGGTAAACATTGGTGCCGGTAATCGTCGCGGCGGGCACGCGCATGGGCATAATCGTGATTTTACGTTATGGACGGACGCCTCGTTATGGCTGCATGGGTTGAGGGACGGGTCGCGGGCAAGCGACATTGGACGCAGAGCCTGTTTTCATTGCAGGTGGACGCGCCGGAAGTGACGTTCAATGCGGGCCAATTCGGGAGGCTGGCGCTGCCAGCGCCGCCCGGGCAGAAGGACCCGATGCTGGGGCGCCCCTATTCATTCGTGAATCCGCCGCAGCGCCAGCCGCATGAGTTCTATTTCATCGTCCTGCCGGACGGTCCCCTGACCCCGAGGCTGGCGGCGCTGAGTGTAGGCGATCCCGTTTGGCTGGCACCTCGCGCCAATGGCTTTTTCTCGATCAGCGAGGTCGCGGTGGCCGAGGTGCTGTGGTGCCTGTCGACCGGCACCGGCATCGGCCCGTTCCTTTCGATGCTCCGCACGGAGGAGCCTTGGACAAAATTTGAGCGGGTAGTGCTTGTTCACGCCGTGCGCAACGCCGAGGAATTGACGTATCGCGATGAAATCGCGGAAATCGGCAGCGCGCATACGGGTGCCTTTACGTTTGTACCGTTCGTGAGCAGGCAAGCGCATGCCGATGCGCTCACCGGGCGCATTCCCGCGGCGATCGCCGACGGGCGGCTCGAAGCGCGAAGCGGGATAGCGTTGTCGCCGGAAAACTCGCACGCCATGTTGTGTGGAAATCCGGCGATGGTCGAGGACACGCAGAAGCTGCTGGAGACCCGCGGGATGCGACGGCATCGGCGAAAGGAGCCGGGGCATGTCACCGTCGAGACCTATTGGTGAATAGCAGATCGTCGCGCTCAGGGCGCAACCCTTAACGAGGATTGCTCGAGTTCGATTTCGACGTCAATTCAAACCATTGCGCTCGCGACAGGCTGAAAACGTACTCGATACACGGCTCACTTTTGAAAAGCACGTCTTGCGTGCGCTGCATGCGCATGCCGACGCGTTCGAGCAGCCCGATGGATGGCGCGTTGCGTGCGTCGGTGATGCCTTCCACGAGTTCAATGCCGGTCCGCGCGAACAGCATTTCAAGTGCGCCGCGAACGGCCTCCGTCCCAAGCCCTCGTCCCTGCGAGGATGGCGCAATAGTGAATCCCAACTCCGCTACCGATGCGGGCTCGTCGCGCACGCCCAGACCGATGTCGCCCACCAGGTTGCCGCTGGCGCGATCGGCGATCGCAATCTGCACCCAGTCGCCCGGTATGCCGATCGGCGTCGTGGCCATGGTCGCGATGAATGCCGCGGCGGCGGAATCGTCCATCACCGACCAGCCCTGGTAGCGGCCGACCTCGGGATCGCAACGATAGGCTTGGAAGCGAGCGAGGTCCCCGGTTGCAAATCGCCGCAACAGCAGGCGATCCGTGGCGTGCGGCAACGCGAGGTCGATCAATCCGCCAGCGTGCGCGTCACGACTTCCGTGACATCGGGAGACATCCCCGGCGTCGCGGCAATCCGTTGCAACGCCGCCTGCATCAAGCCGCGGCGAGGCTCGGGAAAGCGCTTCCAAAGATTGAACGCGCTCGCGATGGCGGCGGCGAGCTGCGGATTGATTGCGTCAAGCGCCAGGACTTCGTCTGCGGCGAACGCGTACCCGCTGCCATTGCGGTCATGGAAGCCGGCAAAGTTGCGCAGCGTGAAGGCGCCCACGAGCGAGCGCACGCGATTCGGGTTGCGGCTGTTGAAACGCGGATGGACCAACAGGCGCCGCACGCGAGCCAGCGTGTCTTTGCGCGCCGACATGGCCTCGAGCGCGAACCACTTGTCGAGCACCAGGGGCTCGTCGTGCCAACGGGTCTCGAATTGGGCGAACAAGGCATCGCGCTCGGCACTGGTGCCGTGATTGAGCGCCGCCAGCGCGGCGACGGTGTCGGTCATGTTGTCCGACGCCGTGAACTGGGTCACCGCGATCGCGCGCGCCTGCGCGTCGTCAAGGGAGCACAAGTAGCGCAAGCAGGCATTGGCGAGTTTGCGCGCGCCGGATTGTTGCGTCGTCGCTGTGTAGCTTGCGTGCACCTTGCGTTGCTCATAGACATCGCGGAGTTCTTCGCGCAGCGCCCGAGCCAGTCCCGAAACGAGAAATTCGCCGGCCGCGTTGATACCGTCGACGTCGATCGTGGGTGCCATTGCCGCGACATAGGCGACATCGGGAGGCGTGATGGCGAGGGCGACGAGGGCCGGTTCACTGGTCCGGTCGGCCAGCAGGGATCGGACCACCGTCACCAGCGTCGGGGGCAGGACGATGGGATTGCCGTTGCGATGTGCGCTGGCGCCGGCCAGCATGGCGCGGACGAAGCTGCGTTGCGCGGCATCCCAGCGATTCACGGGGTCGCTGTCGTTGGCGACGAGAAACGCGAGCTCGTCGCCGGAGTAGTCGAACTCCAGGGTCACTGGCGCGGAAAGGCCGCGCAGCAATGAGGGAACCGGCTGCTCCGTCACGTCGAGGAAGCAAAACGATTGCGCAGGCTGATGCAGCTGAAGCACGCGCGTTCCACTGCCGGGTGCCGCCTCGCCGTCCAGGCGCAAAGGAATATCGCGGCCGTCGCGCCCGACAAGTCCGATGGCCACGGGAATGTGCAAAGGCTGCTTGACGGGCTGCCCGGGTGTGGCGGGCGTGTGCTGCGTGAACTCGAGCGTATAGGTGTGCCGCATGGCGTCGAACGTGCCCTTGGCGGCCACCACGGGCGTCCCTGCCTGGCTGTACCAAAGTTTGAACTGGGTGAGATTGACACCGGAGGCGTCTTCCATCGACTGCACGAAATCGTCGCAGGTGACCGCCTGGCCGTCGTGGCGCTGGAAGTAGAGGTCCATGCCGCGCCGGAAGCGCTCGGGCCCGAGCAACGTGTGCTGCATCCGGATGACCTCTGCCCCTTTTTCATACACGGTAGCCGAGTAGAAATTGTTGATCTCCAGATACTCGTCGGGACGCACGTTGTGCGCCATTGGCCCGGCATCCTCGGGAAACTGGTCCCGGCGCAGGTATTCGACCGCGCCGATGCGCTCGACGGCACGCGAGTTCAGGTCGCTGGAAA
>JBDTPJ010000102.1:0-13525 GCA_039932755.1 Betaproteobacteria bacterium | reverse complement strand
CCTTCGCTGCCGCGCGAGCCCTCGGGATTGTTGACGCCAAACCACAACTCGAACGCGCCGCCGGGCACGGGCTCCACCTTGGCCGCCTTGACCGCGAAGAAGCTCTCGATGCCTTCCGCCGTGGTCCACGCCTTCCACACCTCCGCGAGCGGCGCGTTGATGACCTTCGTGACTGCAATGTCGGGCGGCAGGGACTGCGCGTTGGCGCCGCCTGCGGCCAAAGGCACCATGGGAAACAGGATGGCGACGAACAATCTGCGGGTACGACCAAGCATCATGACGGACTCCACGGGAAAGGAGGTTCGGGGCGCTGCAGGCAAGACGGGCAAACGGTCGGCCCCGATACTTCGCTACAAGTCGAGATAGGCAGAAATCGCCCGCCACGTCTCCAATTTTTCAGCGACGGGCCGCGTGTAAGCGGGGCTCGACGACGGCAAGGCAAGTGTAGCGTAACCGGCTGCGCGCCACGCGGGCTCGGCATGAAACGCGGTGCCGCCGTTGAACGCGACAAGTTTCAGGTCCGGTGCGCGCGCCTCTATGCGCCGCACTTCGCCACGCTGTGCATTGCGAATCGCCGTGTCGAGACTCCCGTTGCGATCGCAGGAGACGATCGTGTCCCAAACCGCGATACCGCGCGCCTTGAGCCGCGCCAGCCGCACGGAATAGGCCAGCGCCGGCAGGGGCTCGTCCAGCACGGCGGCCAGCAGTGGCCAGAAGTGATTGCGCGGATGGGCGTAGTACTGCCCCGCTGCAAGCGACGCTTCGCTCGGAAAACTGCCGAGGATCAGGACCCGCGCATCGGACGCGACGATCGGCGCCAGGCCGCGCAGGCGACCGGACTTCAGCGCACCGTCGGCCACGCATGCATCCGGACGGCGTAGTCAAGCGCAACACCGGCGAACACCGCGAAGCCCAGCCAGTGATTGGAAAGAAACGCGCGAAAGCATCGCGCGCGTTCGCGTGTACGTATCAGCCAGAGATGATGGATCGCCAACAAGCACGCCACGCCAAACCCGCTCCAGTAGATGGAGCCCAGCTCGCGCACCACCGTGATCCATGCCAGCCCGGCAAAGTAGGCTACATAGCAGATTGCGACGGCAGCGACATCGAAACGGCCGAAAGCGATCGCGGACGTCCGCAATCCCAGCCGCAGGTCGTCATCGCGGTCGACCATCGCGTATTCGGTGTCGTAGGCGACCACCCAGAACAGATTGGCGGCGAACAACATCCAGCCCAGAAACGGCACGAACCCATTGGCGGCGACGAACGCCATCGGGATGCCGAAGGAGAAGGCAATGCCCAGGAACGCCTGCGGTATGGCCAGAAAGCGCTTGGTGAAGGGGTAGGCAGCCGCGATCACGAGAGCGAGCACCGACAGCCGAATCGTCTGCAGGTTGGTGCCATAGGCGGCGAGCACGAAGGCCGCCGCCGCCATTCCCGCGGCTACCACCAGCGCCTCCCACGCCTCGATGTCGCCACGCGCCAAGGGCCGGTCGGAGGTGCGCTGTACGTGTGCATCGAAATCACGGTCGGCCCAGTCGTTCAGCGCGCAACCAGCGCAACGCATGAGGATGGTGCCCACGGTAAACACGATGACCAGCGTCAGCGTGGGCCTGCCGCTGGTCGCCAGCCACAGTGCGGTAAGCGTGGGCCATAGCAGCAACAGGATGCCGATCGGCTTGTCGAGCCGGACCAGCCGCTCGTAAGCATCGATGCGCTGCCGCCATGTGCGCGACGACGGAGCGGGCGGGGCTTGCGTCACAGCGGTAACGCGAGTTGTTTTTTCTTTTCCCGCGGCGCGACCAAGGCAAGCATCGCTTCCGGGGACGGATAGTGCAGGCGCACGCGCAGTTCGCGTTTCATCCGCAAGTTGGACAGGCGCCGCGATTCGCTCATGAAGGACAACAGCATGGGCGCGATGCGCTGCTCCGCCTCCTCCCAACTCACGCGCGGGGGACGCGGCAATGCGTAGGCATCTGCGACGGCATCGCACCAGGCGCCCATTTTCATTTGCGCATCGTCCGTCACGTTGTAGGCGCGGTTCGGGCGCCCGTGGAAGAGCGCCGCCACCGTGGCCCGCGCGAGGTCATCAGCGTGAATGTGGTTGGTGAATACGTCATCCTCAGCCGCAAGCACGGGCGTTCCCTGCCTGATCCGGTCGAGCGGCAAGCGCGTCTGCGCATAAATTCCGGGCGCACGCAGTATCGACATGCACACGCCATAACCACGCGCCCATGCCCGCAGCCGATCTTCGGCGGCAACCCGGCGCCGCGCGCGCGGCGTTTGCGCGCGCCGGCCGCGCGTCTCGTCGACCTGCGCTCCCGCGCAATCGCCATAGACGCCCGAGGTGGAAATGTAGACAAATCGCTGCGGTATAATCCGCGCCCTTGCCAGCGCTGCGATGAGTTTTTGCGTGCGCGGATCGTCGCGGCCCTCCGAAGGCGGCGGCGCAAAGTGCAGCACCGCGAAGGGCGCGGTGCGCAGTCGACGAAGGGTTGTATAGTCGTCGAGGTCGCCGGCGAGCGGTACGATGCCGTGGTCCCGCAGCTTGGGGCCGTCCGCGGTGCGGCGAATGAGTCCGTAGAGACGGACCCGGCCGCGCAGCAGAGTTGCCGTGCGCAGCGCGACATCACCACATCCGATCATTAGGATTCTATTCACATCCCGACTCTGTTCACGTCCCGGCCCCGATGTCCTTGCTGGCCGTGCGATTGCTGCAACTGAAAGTCGAACGGCGAACGCTTCAAGATGATGCAAAAGATTACCATAAAGCCGAGCGACCATTCGTACGTCTGCGAGGACGGCGAAACCGTGCTCGCGGCGGCAATGCGCAACGACTTGATGTTGCCGTATGGCTGCCGAAACGGCGCCTGCGGGACGTGCAAGGGGCGGATCCTTTCCGGTGAAGTGGATTATGGGCCGCATCAGGCGTCCACACTCACCGAGGATGAAAAGCGCACGGGCCTGGCGCTTTTTTGCTGCGCGCGACCCTTGACCG
Source organism: Betaproteobacteria bacterium (assembly GCA_039932755.1). Taxonomy (GTDB): domain Bacteria; phylum Pseudomonadota; class Gammaproteobacteria; order Burkholderiales; family Casimicrobiaceae; genus VBCG01. Next base: position 10,527 of record JBDTPJ010000102.1, on the reverse strand, counting down.
AACTCGTGATCGAAGTGCGCGAAGTGCGGCGCGCCGGCGACATCCAGATCAAGCGCCTGCCCTGCCGCATCGAGTCGATCGAAAAAGTGGCCCCCGACGTGGCGATCGTGCGCTTCAAGCTGCCGGCGAACGAGCGCCTGCAATTTCTCGCCGGGCAATACATCGATTTCCTGCTGAAGGATGGCAAGCGCCGCAGTTTTTCACTTGCAACGGCGCCGCACGACGACCAGCTGCTCGAATTGCACATCCGGCACGTGCCCAACGGATTTTTCAGCGACCTCCTGTTCACGCAATACAAGGGGCGCGAGATCCTGCGCTTTGAAGGGCCGCTCGGGGCGTTCTACCTGCGTGAGGATTCCGACAAACCCGTGATCTTCGTCGCCGGCGGCACCGGCTTCGCGCCCATCAAGGCCATCATCGAGCACGCGCTATATCACCAGCTGCCGCGCGAGATGGTTTTGTACTGGGGCGTGCGCTCATTGCGCGACCTCTACCTGCCGGACTTGCCCGGCAACTGGCAGACCGAGCATCCCAATTTCACGTTCATTCCCGTCCTTTCCGATCCGCTACCGGAGGACGCGTGGCCCGGTCGCACGGGTTTTGTCCACGCCGCCGTCGCCGCCGACTTCCCGGACCTTTCCGGATACCAGGTGTATGCGTGCGGCGGTCCGCTGATGATCGATGCCGCCCGCAGCGAATTCACGCAAAAACGCGGACTGCCCCCAGAGGAGTTCTACGCAGACAGCTTTACCTATGCGGCGGAAGCTGAAGCGCGGCGCTAGAAATCTGAATCGCGCTCCGGGTTCTTGAGTTCTGCCATGGCGAGCTTCAGCGCCGACGCGAGATGGGAATTGGCAAGTTCATCGCGACCCAGCCTGCCGTGCATTTCGCCCAGGGCCACGTGCGTGCGCCAATGGTTGTCGAGTGCCAGGCTGGCCTCGAGATACGTCTGTGCCTTGCCCCACAGCGACTCCTTCTCGCACATCCTGCCTAGCGAATAAAGCAGTTTTGCGTCCTGACTGTGCTGCAGCAGCCAATGCTCGGCGGTTTGAAGTTGTCGCGTCGGTTCCGGCGTCCGGCACTGGGCATACAACGTCGTGAGTTCGGAATCCCAGGTGCGTTCAAGCGAGCGCACGATGATCTCGGCCGCCTCGCGATCGCCTCCCAGCATTAAAAAACCGGTCGCACCGGCGCGCGCCACCTTCGGGTTCTGCTTGTCGGTATCCGACAGCCGATTCCAGTAGTTGCGCAGGCCCGTCGCGTCCTGCCGCAAGGCGGCCAACGCCTCCGCATGCGCGCCGGCGCGCACGAGGTCGCCCTGTGCGACATCGTAGACACGGCGCTTGACCAGCTGGTCGACCAAAGGCGGCACTTCCGCATGACGTCCTGCCGCCGTGAGTGCACGCAACTCGAGTCGCAACGCCGCGGTATGCAGTCCGGCTTCGCGTTTGAGGTTGCCTAGCTGCGCCAGCGCCTCGCCCAGCTGTCCGCGCTCCAGTGCGGTCTCCGCCAACAGCATGAGGCGTGGCACCGCAAGGCTTCCCGTCTCCGCGTCCGCGCGGCGCAGGCTCTGCTCCGCAGCGTCGAAGTCGCGCGTGTCGATGGCGGCGCGTGCGCCGACCAGCGCGGCGAGCCCCGACGAATGCGGAATGGCCAGTGCTTCTTCCGCAAATTGCCGCGCCTTGCCATAGCGCCCTTCGAGCAGGGCGACGACCGCCGCATCCTGTTTGCCGCGCGCGCGTTCGATGTTGCTGCGGCGCCTGGCGTCGCGCACTTCCCGCGGCATGCCGGCAATCCTGGCGGAGAAGCGCACCAGCAGGTAGAGCACGACGAACGCCGCGAGCAGGAACAGGAAGAGAGCGTTGAGGGAGAGCTCGACGCGATAGGGCGGCGACACGAACATTGCATAGCCGGCGTTGAGCTTGAACAGAAGCACCATGAGTACCGCGAGCACGGCCAACAACAGGAACGCGAACAAGGCGCGCATCATTCGCCGTGCATCATGGCGCGCGGACCGGCGCAGAGGGCGCGCTCGCCGCGCGGACGCTGGTGCGTTCCTTCGACGCCTTCAACGTGCGCAGCGCGGTGAGGCTCTCGTTGACATCAGGCATTTCGGCGGGCATGGCCGTGAGACCCAATTGCGTCAACGTGGCAGTCAACGCCAGCACGGGTTTGGCGCGAATATCGAAGTACTTCTTGACCCATGCGTTGGCCGCCGCGATGTCGGACTTGAAGCTTGTTTCATCGCGGGTAAGCAGCGCTACCCGCGCCGAAAGCAGGCGCAGCCGCAGGTTCTCGCGCAAGAAGTACGCTTGCGCCGGGGTAACCAGCGGCGCCGCCGCGCGGTCGGAAACTTCGATACGCACCACCGACTTCAGGTCATTCCACATCCCTCGTAACAGGCCACGCCACGCGGGTTCCGCCGCCGCCGGCGATAGCGTCTGCGGCGTCGGGTCGGGCAGTCGTTCGTCCTGTGCGAGCGGCAATGTGTCGATGGTGGCGAGCGCACGATCGAGCTTCACCGCGATGCCGGGAACGTCGGCCGTGGGCACGGCTTTCAGGCGGTCCATGTCCCGGCCCAGCGCCCGGCGCAGCGGCGTCAGCGCGGTGCGATTGGTGCCCGCCAGGCGTGCGTCGGCCAGCTGCAATGCGGCGATTGCCGCAGGCACGTTGGCGGCAAGGGACAGCTGCTGGCTGGCAAGTAGCAGCATCTGCTCCACCTCAGTCAGCACGATTTCGTCGCGCGACGGGGCGATGTCCTGGTACTGCGCTTCGAGCGAGGCCAGCTGCGCCTGCAACTCGGACAATCGCGTTTCCACCAACGCGACCTTGGCACCCGCCTCACGCAGTTCGCCGGTCTGGTCCGAGTCGCGCGCCTTCGCCTGTGCTATCGCAGCCTCCTCGGCCGCCATTCGCTGCGTGAATTCGACGCGCAACGCCTGTGCGCTGGTGTGGGCATCGAGCCAGGCGAGTCCGGCCACGCCTGCGAGCGCGATGACCAGCGCCGCAGCGACGCCACGCGAGACCGGCTTCGCGAGCGGCGGGGTTGGCCGCGAACCGAGCGGCCGGCCCTGCGTCGGACTGTTGCCGGGCGCCGCGTTTTCCGCTGACGTGGGTGGGATGGGGTCCATCGCTCTTCACTTCGGAGAGGGCCAATTCTACTGTACGCCCGGTTGGTTACTGCCCGCGATGCCACCGCGTCGCTTACAATTCGACTGTTCCGCTGGTCGGCTAGCTCAACTTTGGACCCCATCTCTTGAACGGCCTCACGCTGCTAGTTTTGCTTGCGCTGGCAATCGGCGTATTCGTCGCGTATCGAGTGGGCATGATGCGCGGCCATCGGGAAACACTAGCGACATTCCCGCTACGTGCAGCGGTCAACAATGCGGCGCCGGTGGCGCCCAGCGGTGACACAGTCGTCGCACTCGACGTCTCCGCGCAGGGTGTGACCCTCGATCCCGCTCACGACGGCGACAGGGAACACGATGGCCGCGTCGCCGCCGAAAAGGCCCGGCTGTTGCGCAGCCTGCTGTCGGAGACCAATGCCTTGCGCCGCGCGGCAATCACGGACGCGGCCCAGCGCGGCCAACTTGCCGCGTTCGCCGATGATCGACGACGATTGTTGCGCGAGGCCGCGCAGGCACGCGCCGACACGGCACGCTATCGCGAACTCGTGATCGACATCGAAAACAATGCATTGCCGCCGCTACTGGACGGCCCCAACAGCTTTGACGACCTGAAGTTGATTGTGGGCGTCGGTCCGGTGCTGGAGCGCATGCTGCATCGGCTGGGGGTTGCGACCTATCGGCAGATCGCGCGCTGGAGCGAGCGCGACATCGACGAGTTCGACGCCAAGCTGCCAGAGTTCCCAGGCCGCATTCGGCGCGATGGCTGGGTCACGCAGGCGCGCGAACTGCACCTGTCCAAATACGGTGAAGCCCTGCCGGTCCGGTAGGCAACAGCGAATCGACCATGAGCCAATCCGCCGCGCGGGCCGACCCGCATCCGATGGCGCATGCCGTGCTGCCGATCATCCTGCTGACCGTCGTGTGGGGATGCAACTGGCCGGTGCTGAAGATCGGCGTGACCGAGATTGCGCCGCTGACTTTTCGCGCGCTCACCTTGCCCTTCGCGGCGCTGGGGCTGTTCCTGGTCACGCGCTGGGGCGGCGAGTCCATCCGCATTCCGCGCAAATGGTGGGGACGGCTCGTGATTCTCGCCTTTCTCAACATTGCCGGCTGGAACGGCTTCGTGCTTTTCGGCCTGCAGCAGCTTCCTGCCGGACGCAGCGCGATCATCGCCTACACGATGCCGATCTGGGCGACCCTGATCGCGATGTTTGCGCTGAACGAACCGCTCAACCGGCGCAAGATCGTCGGCTTGCTGCTGGGAATGCTCGGGATGGCCCTCCTCCTTGGCGACGACATCCGGCATATCCGTTCGGCGCCGACTGGCGCATTGCTGATCCTGGTCGCAGCGATCCTGTGGGCCTGTGGTACGGTGTTGTTGCGCAAATGGAAGCTCCCTTTTTCGCAGAACGCGGTGGCCGGCTGGATGATGCTGCTGGGCTGGTTGCCACTGGTGATCCTGGCGCCGTTTCTCGATCCGCACCCGGCCGGGTACCTGACCACGCTTTCCGGCAAGGCGTGGTTCGCCATCGCCTACAACATTTTCCTGGCGGGTACGCTTGCGCACTGGGCGTGGTTCACGCTGGCGCGCACGTTGCCGGTGGCGGTGTCGTCGCTGTCCTCACTGCCCGTGCCGGTGGTCGGCGTATTCGCGGGCATGCTGTTCCTGGGCGAACGGCCCGGCGCTGCCGAGTTCACAGCGCTCGCGCTGGTCCTGGCATCGCTCGTTTCCGTGCTCCTCCAGCCCAGGGCTAAAAAGCCGCTGCCCGCGACACCTGCCGACCCAGCGCCATAGGCCGCGGTCAGGCCAGCTCGGGAATCAGAGTCAGCACCGGCTTGCCGGCGAACCACGCGTCGAGGTTGGCCTTGCACAAGTCGCCCATGCCCTTGCGCGTTTCGTGCGTCGCGCTGCCGACGTGCGGCAACAACACGACGTTTTCCATGGCCAGAAGCGGCGCAGGGATGTGCGGCTCGTCCGCGAAGACGTCAAGACCCGCGGCCTTGATCGTCCCGGCCTCAAGGGCGGCGACCAATGCGGGTTCATCGACAATCGAACCGCGCGCGATGTTGACGAGGGTGCCTTTCTTTCCCAGCGCCGCGAGCACCTCGGCGTTGACGACATTCCTCGTCGCGGCGCCACCGGGGCAGGCCACCACGAGAAAGTCCGACTCCGCCGCGAGAGCGGTCAGGTTGGGCACGAAGTGATAAGGGACATCTTGCGGCTTGCGGCCGGTATAGGAGACTTGCATCCCCAATGCGCGCACGCGTTCCGCGATAGCCTTGCCGATGCGGCCGAGCCCCAGGATTCCGACACGCTTTCCTGCCAGCTTGGTATTGAGGTCGGGACCGCCCTTTTCCCATTCGCCCGCGTGCACGAAGCGGTTGAGGCGCACAAAGCCGCGCCCGGTCATCATGATCAGCGCCAACGCCACGTCCGCGACGTCGTCGGTGAGCACGTCGGGCGTGTTGGTCACCTTGATGCCGCGCTTGCGGCAGTAGTCGACGGGCACGCCGTCATAGCCGACACCGAAAACGGAAATGATTTCGAGCTTCGGCAGCGCATCGAGAAGTGAGGTCGGCGTCACCGTTCCGCCACCTTGCACCAGTCCACGGATGCGCGGGCCCTCCGCCGCGAGCAACCCGGGCTTGTGGCTCGCCTGATAGTAGTCGTGGCAGCTGAAATCGACTTTCAACGGTTCGTAGAGAAACGGCGGCAGCGGTGCGGTAACGATAAGGTCGGGTTGGGCCATGCGGATTTCCTAAAGTTGGGCGACGTGTGCCCCGGTTGGGCTCGATTTGCTCGGTCACTAAAGCTGCCTCAGTTGCCTGCTTGCAACAGTAATCTCAGTTCCCTCATCTTCCCTCTGCCTGTGCGAACCATTCTAGCAATCCGGCAATCAGTCCGGCATCTGCGCCGCTCGTTTCGATGGGCGCAAAGCCCCGTTCCCGCGCATGGTCTGCGATGCGCGGATGTGGGACAAACGTTGGCAACGCCTGGAATCGCTTCAGGTCTCCCGCGTCGAGCAACGCGCACAGGTTGTCAAGGCCCTCGCTCGACGTCAGCGTCAACGCGTGCGCGCGCTGTTCACGCAGCACTTCGCTCAACCCCGCAGCGGCCACCGCCGGCGCTGCCCGGCGATAGCACTCGACGTACGTCACCACGGCGCCACGGTGGCGCAAGCTTTCGGCAAGATCGCCGCGACCACCTTCGCCGCGAAAGATGACGATGCGCTCACCGTCGAGATCGCGCAATTCCGGCAGGGACAAGAGGCCTTCGCTGTCGAACGTTGTCGTCGGAATACGCACGTCCTCGATGCCGGTCGCGACCAGCGCCGCCGCGGTACCCGGCCCAGGCGCAAACGTCTGCAGGTCAGCCGGCCACGTATCCGGTGGGGGAACGCCATACTCCACGGCATTGGCCGATACGAATATCGCGATGTCGAAGTCGGTAAGCGTTGCGTGCACGCGATCGAGAACCGTGCGATTGGCCGGCGGCAGGATCACGATTGCAGGAATGATGATCGGCGTCGCGTCGAGGACTGCGAGCTGCCGCGCGAGTCCCGCGGCCTGGCGCGCCGGACGCGTGACGATGATCCCGATCCCCGCCAGCGGCCCACGAGGCGGCGGCGCGTTCTCCAGCGAATGGATGGTCATGCCACGGACCACGGCTCAGGCTGCGAGAAAGCGTGCTGCGCCACGCGCAAGGAAATCGTCGGCCAGTTCCTGCCCCAGTTCCGCGGCCCCATCGCTTTCGTCGACTTCAGCCTCGACGTCGCCGCGCAGGATGTCCCTGCCGTCGCGGCCCGCGATGAGCCCGCGCAGCCACAGCGTGCCCTCCTCCCATTCGGCATAGGCCGCGAGCGGTGTATGGCAACTGCCCCCGAGCGCACGGGAAAATGCACGCTCCGCCGTCGTGGCCAGCGTGGTGCCCAGATCCGCCAAGGGCGCCAATGCGGCCACGACATTGGCACGGTCGCCGCGACATTCGAGCGCCAATGCACCCTGGCCCGGCGCGGGCAAGCATTCATCCGGATCAAGCAACGCCGCGATGCGCGTGCCGAATCCCAGGCGTTTCAGACCGGCGGCGGCAAGAATGATAGCGTCGTACTGGCCTTCGTCGAGCTTGCGCAGGCGCGTGTTGATGTTGCCGCGCAGCGGCTCGATCTTGAGGTGCGGGTGTCGTTCGCGCAGCTGGGCTTCGCGGCGAAGGCTCGACGTGCCGACGACCGCGCCCTTGTCGAGTTCGCAGAGGCCGCCGAACTTGTTGGAGACGAACGCATCGCGTGGATCTTCGCGCGCAGTGATGGATGCCAGGACGAAGCCATCGGGCATGTCCATCGGCACATCCTTCAACGAATGCACCGCGAAATCGGCGCGTCCATCATCCATCGCCACCTCGAGCTCCTTGATGAACAGGCCCTTGCCACCGATTGCCGACAGGGGTTGGTCGAGGATGCGATCGCCCTTGGTGGTCAATCCCAGGAGGTCGATCACCATACCGGGATACTGCGCAGCTAGACGCGCGCGAATGTGCTCGGCCTGCCAGAGCGCCAGCGCGGATTCCCGAGTCGCAATGCGCAACCGGCGCGGCACGGAAACAGGTGTCATGCGCGACGGCCGCAATTCTGCAGTTGCGAAATCCTCATGCCGCGCTCACTTGACAGCGAGGTCCGTCATTTCGCCTCATTTTGCCTTACTTCGCATTTTGATCCATCTGCATCATCCCGAAGATGTTGCCCTCGGTATCCTTGCAATAGGCAAGCCAGCCCATCGTGGGAATCGGCATCTTCGCAAGCGCAATGGTGCCGCCGGCGGCAACCGCCTTGGCCACCATGCCGTCGAGGTCGGCGACGTCGATCGTGCAGACGAACGCGCTGACCGGCGCCATGGCTGCCGGCCCGGGCCCCTGTCGCGGCAGCAGTCCGCCATTGATGCCCGGCGCAGCGGCATCGCCTGTCGTAACGAGCCAGTACGGTTGGCCCGCCCATTGCTCGAACTTCCAGTCGAACAGCTTGGTGTAGAACGCGATGGCGCGGTCGGTTTGTTCCGCGTGGATTTCGAAATGAATCGGGCGATTCATGCATGCCTCCGTAGGGAATCGCGGAGCGGACTCCGGGGCGGCTATGATAGCGCCTTCCCCAAGAACACGGACCTGCCATGCGCATCGTGATCACCGGCGGCGCCGGATTCCTCGGCCGTCGCCTTGCCCTGCGGTTGCTCGAGTGCGGCGAGCTTGCGGATGCCCGCGGCCAGACCCGCAAGATTGCGCAAATCGTGCTGCTCGACGTGGTCTCTGCCACGATGCCCGAAGATCCGCGCCTAACCGCGGTTGCGGGCGACCTTGCCGATCCGGCGATCATCGCTCGCGCCGTGACGCGCGACACCGACACGGTCTTTCATCTCGCCGCGGTCGTGAGCGGCCAGGCCGAAGCCGATTTCGACATCGGCATGCGCGTGAATCTGGATGCAACGCGCCGCCTGCTCGAGCATTGCCGTACGCTGGCCGCCCCGCCCAAGTTCGTATTCACCAGTTCGCTCGCGGTCTATGGCGGAGCGGTGCCCGATCCGGTGACCGATGACGCCCCGGTCACGCCGCAAGCCTCCTATGGCGCGCAAAAGCTGATTGGCGAATACCTCGTCTACGACATGACGCGCAAGGGTTTCATCGACGGACGCTCGCTTCGCCTGCCGACCGTCACGGTGCGGCCCGGCAAGCCGAACGCGGCGGCATCGTCATTCGCGAGCGGCATCATCCGCGAGCCGCTGGCGGGTATCGATGCTCGCTGTCCGGTGGCGCCGACAACCAAAATGTGGGTGCAGTCGCCGCGCGCGGTCATCGAGAACCTGATCATCGGCCATGAGGCACCGGCGACGTCGTTCGCCACCACGCGTTCGGTCAACGTGCCCGGCATCTGTGTAGCCGTCGGCGACATGGTCGCCGCATTGCGCACGATTTCCGGTGATGCAGTCGCCGATCGTGTGAAGTGGATTCACGATCCGGTCATCGATCGCATCGTTGCAACGTGGCCATCCAATTTCGCGCCGAAGCTGGGGCCGGCATTGGGCATGCAGGCCGACGCCAATTTCGAGGGCATCGTGCGCGCCTACATCGCCGACGACATGCCCAAGGCGTAACGCGCCCGGTCTACTCCGCGAAAAGCGCGCTTGCCGCAGGCTCCGCCGCTGCCAGCGCTTCCTCCAGAAGGTCGGCTCCGGCGTCGCGCAATCGCGTCGCGTCCGAAAGTATCTGCCGAAAGCGCCGCCCGCCCGGCCTTCCGTGATACAGACCCAGGATATGCCGCGCGATTGAGCGCAACGGCACACCACGGTCGCGTTGGGCAGCAGCATAGGGAATCATCGCGCGCAATATCTCGGCACGCGTCGGCGGCGGCGTTTCAACGTCGAACAGGCGCCAGTCCACGGGCGCCAGCACGTAGGGATCGTGGTATGCGGCGCGGCCGAGCATCACGCCGTCGACGCGATCCTGTTCCCGCTCGATGGCCGGCCAGTCGGAGAGGCCCCCGTTCAGGACGATGGTCAGGTGCGGGAGCTCGCGCTTCAGGCGATGCACGACCTCGTAGCGCAGCCGCGGCACCTCGCGATTTTCCTTGGGCGAGAGCCCCTTCAACACCGCATTGCGCGCATGCACGATGAACACGTCGCAGCCCGCTTCTGCAACGGTGCCGACGAAATCGCGGACGAATCCAAAGTCCTCGCCGTCATCGAGTCCGATGCGGTGCTTGACGGTCACGGGAATCGTCACCGCATCGCGCATGGCTTTCACGCAGTCGGCGACGAGCGCGGGAGTGCCCATCAGGCATGCACCGAAGCTACCCGTCTGGACGCGTTCCGACGGGCAACCACAGTTCAAGTTGATCTCGTCATAGCCCCACTGCGCGCCCAGCCGCGCGGCGTGCGCGAGCATGTGCGGGTCGCTGCCGCCCAATTGCAGCGCGACCGGATGTTCAGCGTGATCGAAATCGAGATGGCGCGGCACGTCGCCGTGCAGCAGCGCCGGTGCAGTTATCATTTCCGTGTAGAGGCGCGCGTGCTTTGAGATCAGGCGCAGGAAGTACCGGCAATGCCGGTCCGTCCAGTCCATCATGGGGGCGACGCACAAGCGGTGCGACAAGCTTTTCATCTGTCTCATATTTCCGATGGTCGATTCGTCCAAATACATCGTTGGATTGATTGACCATTTTGGATTGATTGACCATTCTATCGCCCCCGTTCTTGCGCGCGGTTGCGCTCAACTGCGACCGGACGCACCCAAATGTGGATGGAGTCCAAGCCTGGCTGGAATGTCCGCGCATGGGCCGATTCCCGGGCTTGATGCGATCGGTTAGCCAAGAACGCAAAAGCGGATCAAAATAAAGTCGAATTCGATGTTTCGTCCCAA
>JBDTPJ010000101.1:0-13741 GCA_039932755.1 Betaproteobacteria bacterium | reverse complement strand
CCGATCTCGCGCGCGGCAAGGCGTGGTACGCCGACGTGCTGGGCGTGGCGCCCTACTTCGACCAGCCCTACTACGTCGGCTTTGCGGTCGGCGGCTTCGAGCTGGGTCTCATTCCGGATGGCAAGCCCGGCGCGGATGGATCCGTTGCCTACTGGGGCGTATCGGACGCGGCCGCCGCGTTCGCGCGCCTGCAGGCGGCAGGCGCCACCGTCCGCGAAGCCCCGCACGATGTCGGCGAAGGCATCAAGGTCGCTTCAGTCGCGGACCCTTTCGGCAACACGTTCGCGATCATCGAGAATCCGCACTTCTCGCTGGCCGCGGTGCGCTGAACGCATGAGTTCCTGTCTGGGAATTGCCGGGCGCTAAGCGTTCCTCCCAAGAAACGCTTAGCGTCCGATCTTTTTCCGGTGACAACCTCATTTAACCTCATTTCACTTCACTCCACGAGGAGCCCTCCATGGCCGTTGCACCCATTCCCGCAGGTTACGCCACCGTCACGCCGTACCTCGTCGTCCATGACGCCAAGAAGGCCATCGACTTCTACCAGCGCGCGTTCGGCGCGGTCGAATTGTTCCGCCTCGATGGCCCCGACGACGGAATCGCCCACGCGGAAATCAAGATCGGCAATTCGCCGGTCATGCTGGCGGAAAGTATGGGCGGCTACCCTGACCCACTCACACTCGGCGGCTCATCGGTGAGTTTCATGATCTATGTGCCCGACGTCGATGCCGCTTTCGCACGCGCAGTGGCTGCCGGCGCCACGGTCAAGCGTCCGGTGGCCGACCAGTTCTACGGCGATCGCACCGGCACCTTGGCCGACCCCTTCGGCCACGTGTGGTCGCTTGCCACGCACGTCGAGGATGTTTCGCGCGAGGAAATGGACCGCCGCTTCCAGGAATTGCTGAAGCCCGCTGGCGCCTGACCTCATTTGCCAACTCATTTGCCAACTCAGTTGCCAACTCAGTTGCCAACATCGCGGAGAACCCATGTACACACTCTTCGGAGCCCGGGGATCGGGATCGGCGGCGGTCGAAGCTGCACTCATGCTGGCCGCCATCGATTTCCGCAGCGTCAATGCCGCAACGTGGGAACCAGGACCGGGGCTCGACGAACTCACCCGCGTCAATCCGCTGGGCCAGATCCCGACGCTGCAGCTTCCGGATGGTTCGGTGCTGACTGAAAGCGCCGCCATCCTGATTCACTTGGGCCTGCAGCATCCTGCCAGCGGCTTGCTTCCCGCCGACCCAGCCGAACGCGCCCAGGCCATTCGCGGCCTCGCCTATATCGCCGCCAATTGCTATGCCGCGATCGGCATCATCGACTACCCGGAACGCTGGTGCGTGGACGCCGATGACCCGACCAACAAGCGCATCCAGGCCGGATCGAAAGCGCGCCTGCATCAACTGTGGGAAGTTTTCGCCGACACGTTTCCCGCCCGGCCCTTCCTTGGTGGCGCGCAACTAGGTGCCCTCGACCTCATGGCCGCCGTGGTCTCGAAGTGGTCCGGGGCGCGCAAGCATCTCGCCACCGCACGGCCGGACTTCAGCGCGCTGCTCGCACGCATCGAAAACGAACCACGCATAGCCTCCATTTTTGTGCAACATTGGCCACCGACCGCCTGATCCTTTTTTCCAAAGCAAGCTCTCCTCAAGCGAAAGGACATCATGCCCGTCGAAATCGGTTACTTCACGCTCTGCGTGCCGGATGTGAACAAGGGCGCCTCTTTCTATGGCAGCGTGTTCGGCTGGACCTTCGACCCCTCTCCCACGTCGCATCCTTACCGCCACATCAACAACACCGGTCTGCCGGGCGGTCTCGTCAGCCATGACCAGAAGGAAGGTGTGGTGCGGCCGTACTACCGCGTCGACGACATCGAGGCCGCCGTGGCCAAGGTGCGCGCATTAGACGGCAAGGCAGAGACGATCACGCAATCGGAGAGTGGCATGGGCTGTTTTTGCCATGATGACCAGGGCGTGCCTTTTCATCTCTGGCAGGCGGCCCCAGGTTTCTGATCTCGGTCCACACCTCGGCTCACATCCAGGCAATGCCCGCGCACCATGACCTCCTCCTTGTCTACGTCATCCGCCTTGGCCGTTCTGCTGGCGCATCCTTCGATCTGGCGCGGCGACGACTGCGCGCCTGAACCTTCGGCCCTGTCCTCCGGCTTTGCGGCGCTGGATGCCGCGCTGCCCGGGCGCGGCTGGCCGCAGGGTGCGCTGACGGAAATGCTGCTGGCGCAGGAAGGCATCGGCGAAATTCGCCTCACGTTGCCCGCGCTCGCGCGCATGCAAGCGCAGGGACGTGATGTCGTGTGGATCGCGCCGCCCCATCGGCCGTATGCGCCCGCGCTCATCGCGGCCGGCCTCGATCTTGCGCGTCTGTATGTCGTGCAGTGCCGCGAGCCCAAGGATGCGCTGTGGGCCTTCGACCAGGCGCTGCGCGCGCCCGAATGCGGTGCCGCGTTCGCGTGGCTACCCACGCATGACGAGCGCGCGTTGCGCCGGCTGCAGGTCGCGGCGCGTGAGGGCCACACGTGGGGCGTGCTGTGGCGGCGGCCCGGCGAGCGCGGCCGCGCCACCGCAGCGCCGCTGCGTCTCGCGCTGTCGCCGCATGCGGGACAACTCGCCGTGCATATATTGAAGCGCCGTGGCGGGGAATTGCCGCGGCCGGTGCTGCTCAATGTCGGCAATCCCGCCAATGTTGCCACCTCAGTTGCCACCTCAGTTGCCACCCCTACCGCCGCGCGGCCGCCGATATCTTCACCGCGCTTGTCCGGCGGCACGCAATAACCTCCGAGGACCCGCCATGGCCAGTCTTGCTCACCACTTCCTCAGCATGGCGTACAACAATACGTGGGCCAACCAGCGGCTGCTCCACGCGTGCGGCCAACTGTCGCAGAACGATTTCGTGGCACCGCGCACCAGCTTCTTCCCTTCCCTCAAGGCCACGCTCAACCACAACCTCACCGTCGACTGGTACTACGTCGATGCGCTAGAGCGTTGCCTGCGCGGCCAACCTGCAAATGCCGAGGCGCGGGGCTATTTTGATCCGGAAGAGCCATTTGCCGCCTGCCGCGAACTGCATACCGCGCAGCGCGCTGTCGATCATCGCCTGATCGAGTTGTGCAAGGCGCTCACCGACGCGCAACTCGAATTATCCGTCGCCATCCAGCGCAGCAAGGGCGTGCGGCACGAGACCGTCACGCGGCTGCTCGCGCATCTCTTCCAGCACCAGATCCATCACCGCGGACAAGTGCACGCCATGCTGGCCGGCACCCACGTCCCGCCGCCGCCGCTCGATGAATTTTTTTGCGAGCAGGACGCGCAGAAATTTGCACTGCCCGAGCTCGCGGCGATGGGCTATGCGGATACGACCCTCTGGAGCGCTGCGGTCCGGACCTGACCGCAGCGACTCCGTGGATTGCGGCTGCCATGCTCTGGGCCTGTCTGCTCTTTCCTGCGCTGCCCCTCGATGTCTTTGCGCGCGCGCAGTCCCCGGATGATGCCGCGCATCCGTTTGTGGTCAGCAGCGGCGGCCACTATCCGCGTGTGGTGGTCGCCAATGCCGCGGCGCGCATCACCGGCATCCGTGAAGGCCAGCTCATTTCCGCGGCGCTCGCGTTTGCGCCGGAACTGCGCACCCGCGATCGCGATGGCGACGCCGAAGCCCACGCGCTCGCGCAACTCGCAACGTGGGCGCTGACGTTCACGCCCAGCGCGGGCCTGGCACCGCCCAATGCCGTGGTGGCCGAGATCGGCGGCAGCCTGCGCCTTTTCAGCGGCTTGCCGCAACTCGTGGCGCGACTGGTGGAGGGCGTCCGCACGCGGGGCTATGTCGCGCGATTGGGGCTGGCCCCCACGCCCGGCGCCGCGCTGCTCCTCGCCCGCGCCGGCCACACCCAACCCGTCACGTCGCTTGGGCCGCTGCCAAAATTGCTGGCACCGCTGCCGTTGACACTGCTCGATCTCGACGAGGTGTTGCGCACCACGCTTGGCGATGCCGGCGTGACCACCTTCGGCCACGCCGTGGGGCTGCCGCGCGATGCGCTCGCCCGCCGCGGTGGCGCCGATCTGTTGATCACGCTCGATCGCGCGTTGGGCCGCGTCGCCGATCCGCGCCCATCGTTCGTGCCGCCGCCGCGCTTCACGGCCCGGCTCGAACTGCCCGCACCCGTGCACGACACGGAAGCGCTGGGTTTCGGCGTCAACCGTCTCGTGCAGGAACTCGCCACGTGGCTCGCTGCCCGCGGCCTCGGGGTCACGCGCCTGCAACTGACGCTGACACACGAGCGTTACCTCCGCCAGCGGGGACTGCCGGCAACCCTGGTGTCCTTTGCGCTCGGTGCACCTGCACGCATGCCGGCGCACCTCACCAGCGTGTTGCGCGAGCGGCTCGCCCGCGTGACACTGCCCGCGCCCGTCGAAGCGCTGCTGCTGGCCAGCGAGGAAACGGCGGCGCTCGCCGGCCGCAACCTGGGGCTCCTGCCGGGCGACGAAGCCACGGCCGCCCTGGTGCCGCTGGTCGATCGGCTGCGCGCGCGACTGGGCGAAGAGGCCGTAGTACGCGTGGCGACGCACGCCGAACATCGGCCAGAACAGGCTGCGCGGGAGGCAGCGGTTTCGGCGGTCCAGCGTGTCCGGCTTGCCACGAAGCGCCCGCCCAAGGTGCGCCACAAGCCGTCGCTCGTCGCCAGCGGCACGTTGCCCGAGGCGCCGCGCCCGCTATGGCTGCTGGCGGAGCCGCAGCCGCTCGCGCACTTGTTCGAGAAAACGCCCTGGATCTCGGAATGGAAAATGAGGGACGGCCCCGAGCGCATCGAATCGGGCTGGTGGGACGGCGCGGATGTGCGGCGCGATTATTTCATCGCGGAAAGCCCGCAGGGCGAATTGCAGTGGATCTATCGCGACCATCGCTACGGCATCGACGACGGCGAGTGGTTCCTGCACGGCATCTTCGCCTGAACCGCGAAGCGAGCAGCGCACGCGACGGCGCTACGCAACGAGGATCAGATTCCGGCAAACCATTGGTAGCCGTTGTCCTCCCAGTAGCCGCCCTTGCCGCCCGCGACGTTGCCAAAGCTGTCGACCAGCGCAATCGCCGTCACGTACTTCGCATGCTTGTACCCCAGCTGCCGCTCGACGCGCAGGCGCAGCGGCGCGCCGTTCGGCACCGGCAGCGACGCGTCGTTCAGCTCGTAGGCCAGGATCGTCTGCGGATGATAAGCGTCGTCGAGGTCGATACTCTCATAGTAGAAATCGGTGCCGTCCGCCTCCATCGGGTCGGCGCAGTAAAACATGACGTAACGCGCATCGGCAGCAGGTCTAACGGCGTCCAGGATCGCTGACAGTTTCACACCCTTCCACTTCGCAATCGCGCTCCAGCCTTCCACGCAGTCATGGCGGGTGATTTGGGTGCGTTCCGGCAAAGTGCGCAACTCGGCCAGCGAGAAGGACTTCGGCTGCGCCACCATGCCCGCGACCGCCAGGCGATAGTCGGCGAAGCCGTTGGCGACCATGGCCCGATACGCGTCCGTTCCGGGATCGGAGGTGCCGTTGCTGCGGAACTGCGGCGAGCGATCCGACTCCGGGAATTCCTGCGCCATCGATTTGCGCGGTGTGATGGCGTGCGCCGCCCCGAGATTCCATTTTTCCGCGACGGCCAGAACCCGGGGAAACCACTGCGTCTGCGACAAGCGATCGCATCCCGCCAGCACGAGCGCCGACGCGGCGGCCACCGCGCGCGCAAGGAAACGGCGACGGGGCGTCAGGAATTCATTCATGCGCGCTCACTCCGCTCATTGGGGTAACTGCCGCTGTGACCCGATAACGGCCGGTGACCATCGAGCGCAGGTTATTCCACAGCCCCGTGATGATGACTTCGAATACGTGAATCAGCACAAACGCCACCAACAGCCAGGCCGCGACGAAGTGAATGGTACGGGCCGCCTGGCGGCCACCGAAAATGTCGACCCACCCGGGCCACAGCGAATTGACCCACGGTGACATCGCAAGACCCATGAGGATAACCAAAGGCAGCAGCACGAAGATCACCAAAAGGTAGGCGAATTTTTGCAGCACGTTGTAGCGTTTGGCGGCCTCGCCGGAAGAATGCCGAAACAAAAGATGGTCTTTGATCGACGCACCGATGCTCTTCAAGTCTTTGCCGGTCGGCGCAAGATCGCGTGCGAGGTGCCGGCTGACGATGGCGTAAAGCACGTAGGCAATGCCGTTCAGCACGAATAGCCACGCAAGGAAAAAATGCCAGGAGCGCGCCATGGACAGCCACTTGCTGCCCGGGATAGTGATCCATGACGGAAACCCTGCTCGCGCCATTTGGCCATTGGCGGCCTTGGAAGCCCCAAGCACGCCTGTCGTATCGAATTCGTGGCCGAACACGCGCGTATATCCCGTGACCCGGCCGCCCGAGTCCACGCGTGAACTGATAGTCAGCACCGGCGGCGTGCCGTCGTACGACGACTTGCCCCAGTACAACTGCGCATGCGCGTTGAAGATCTGCAATCCGCTCATGAACAGGATCGTCATCGCCACGACATTAACCCAGTGCATGACGCGCACCGGCAACTTGTGGCGGTAGTAGAGGTAGCTTCGCGCTGGCGCGGGCTGTACAGCGTCTTGCGGCATTGCCGATCTCCCAAGCCGCGTTCGCACGCGGACGCATTCTGAAGGTTCAACGACGACGGCACGTACAATGCACCATGCCCGGCGCCGCCACACCACCATACACGACTCTGACGCCGGACCGGATTCTCGACGCGCTCGACTCGATCGGGCTGCGCGGCGACGGCCGCTTGCTGGCGCTCAACAGCTACGAAAACCGGGTCTACCTCGTCAATCTGGAGGACGCTCCTTCAGTAGTCGTGAAATTCTATCGGCCCTTACGGTGGACGGACGCACAAATCCTCGAGGAGCATGATTTTGTGGCCGAATTGGCCGAGCGTGAAATTCCGGTCGTCGCCCCGCTGACCGGCGACGGTAGGACATTGCATCTCTTCGAAGGTTTCCGCTTTGCGGTCTACCCGAAGTGCGGCGGTCGGACGCCGGAGCTGGACGACCCGGCCACGCTGGAGTGGATGGGCCGCTTTCTTGGGCGACTGCATGCGGTGGGAGCCATTGCGCCATTCACGCACCGCCCCCATCTGGACATAGCGACGTTTGGTGACGAACCGCGGGCTTACGTTCTGGAACACGATTTCGTGCCGCCCGACCTAATGGAGGCCTACCGAACTATCACGGAAATGGCGCTGGTCGGGGTGCGCCATTGTTTCGACCGGGCGGGCGACATCGGCACGCTGCGGCTCCATGGCGACTGCCACGCGGGCAATGTGTTATGGACGCAGGACGGGCCTCACTTCGTCGATTTCGACGACGCGCGCATGGGCCCGGCGGTACAGGACTTGTGGATGCTGTTGTCCGGTGATCGTGCCGCGATGACGCGACAATTGTCGGACGTGCTGTCCGGGTATCAGGACTTCTATCATTTCGATCCGCGCGAGCTGCAACTGGTCGAGGCGCTGCGGACATTGCGGCTCATCCACTATGCCGCCTGGATCGCCCGGCGCTGGGACGATCCCGCATTTCCCGCCGCATTTCCGTGGTTCAACACACAGCGATATTGGCAGGACCGTATCCTGGAATTACGCGAGCAGATTGCGGCGATGGACGAGCCACCGCTGATCGTTTGACGGGTCTCGAATCGTCGGAAGCTGGGCAAAGAGCAGATTCCGCGCGAGCCGTCTTGCAACGACGGCGATTGTAGATTCTTTTCGCGCCGACTATGATCCGCTGACATCCAGCCTCAGCCGAAGGAAGCAGATGGTGCGGGACCAACGCCGACTGGCAGCGGTTGTCTCAGCCGATGTAGCGGGCTACTCCCGCCTCATGGGTTTGGATGACAGCGACACCTTGGCCCGGCTAAAGGCGCACCGGCGGGAACTGATTGACCCTAAGATCGCTGAGTACGGCGGTCGGATCGTCAAGACTATCGGCGATGGCCTGCTGCTGGAATTTCCGAGCGTAGTTGATGCCGTGCGCTGCGCCGTCGACGTGCAGCGTGGCATGGCCGAACGCAATGCTGATGTGCCGCCAGAGCAGCGGATAGAATTCCGCATCGGCATCAACGTCGGTGACATCATCATCGACGACGACGACATCTTCGGTGACGGGGTCAATGTCGCGGCACGGGTGCAGGCGTTGGCCGAGCCCGGCGGAATCTGCACCAGCAAGGTTGTCCGCGACCAGGTGTTGGACAAACTCAACTTCACGTTCGAGGACCTTGGGGCGCAGCAAGTCAAGAACATTGCTCGGCCGGTCGAAGTCTACCGGGTCGACCTCGGGAGCGAGACTTCAAAGGCACCAAGAAGTGGCCGCAGGCGCTGGCATCGGCTGACGCGTGCCGCAGGTTGGCGGTGGCTTACCGCGGGCGTTACGATCATTGGCATTGCGAGCGTTGCGATGTGGGCGATGCCCCGGCTGTGGAAGCCGGCGGCGGGCCCGGCGCCAACCGTCTTGTCGGTAGCCATTCTGCCGTTGACTTCGGCGCGCGGCGATGAGGAGGCGGCCCACTTGGCGGAAACTCTCACGCGGAACTTGACGACCGAACTTCCTCACAAACGGGAATTTGGAAGCGTGTATGTTGTTTCCGACAGTTCCCTCTCAACGGGCGCAATCGGCACCGTGGACACGCGCGAGGTGGGGCGCCGCCTGAACGTCCGCTATGTGCTGGAAGGCGATGTAGTGCGCGGCAGTGCGGGAATCACGGTCAACTTGCGGCTCGTCGATACAAGCACGGCGGGACAAGTCTGGGCCGAACAGGATACGCTCCCGAACGCCGATGTCGCCACGGAGTCGTCGGCCCCACTTCGCCATCTAGTCGGAAGATTACAAACTGCAATAATAGGCATCGAAGGTCGGCGCGTGACCGCCATGCTGCTGCCCAGTTTGAGCGCGCGGGAACTGGTGTTGCGGGCCTTCGAGTTGGGCGGCACGGAACGATCGGTTGCCGGACTCGCTGCTGCAGGCAAACTCGTCGATGAGGCGCTACGGCTCGAGCCGGATCTCGTGCCTGCATTGGTTCTTCGGGCGGCGATTTTCAACGATCAGGGTGACATGGATCCCCACTTGGATCGCGGGTACGTCGCCCGCGAACAGGATCAGTTGACAACCCGCGCCGTCAGACTCGACTCGAATGACCCGGCGGCATGGAACTGGCGCGGCGTCGCGCTGGCCAATCTCGGACGGTGGGATGCAGCCCTAGACGCGAATGCCCTGGCGATCAAGCTCGACCCGTATCACCGGCGGTGGCAATCGTTTCGCTCGGACATCATGGTCCACGCCGGACGTCCAGCTGAAGCATTGAAAGTCATTGACCGGGCGCTTGCTCTCGATCCGTCGGGGTCGGAGACGCTATGGGATGCTGCATGCTCGGCGCATCTCTTGGCGGGACAAAATGAACCGGCAATCGCCGCGTGCGAAAAAGCATCAGGCCTGTCGAATGATTGGTCTATTCACGTGGTATTGGCTGCTGCATACGCCAACCAGGGAAACATGACCAAGGCCAACGCTGCCAGGGCCGAAGTACTGCGGACCGTGCCCGGGTTCACGATTGCTCAACTGCGCGACAAGTCCCCGGTTAGCCCCGAGGCCGAAAAGCTCGCGGAAAAATACTTGTACGAGGGGTTGCGCAAGGCCGGGTTCCAGGAGCAGTAGAGCCCTGGGTTGCTGAACTGCGCCAACATCTGCCTTTCAAAACCGACGGTCCGCTTGGAACTCGGGCTAGACCGTCGATGTATCTCGAGCTTGCGGCGCCACTCCGTTCGTTGCAGCATCATCCCGACACTCGGCCGCCGGAACATCAGCGACCACCTTGAACGATGGGGCGTGGCCCTCCCGGTCCGCGCCGGCGTAGACCGTAAGGTGCGGGAATGGAATCTCGATGCCGCGGGCGTCGAACGCTTTCTTGAGCCTGCGCAGGAACTCGCGCCGCACGTTCCATTGCTCGAGCGCAACGACCTTGAAGCGACAACGGAGGATCACTGCGGAGTCGTCCCAGCGCTCGACGCCGGCCACCTCGAGATCGGCGAGGATCTTCACGCCGAACGCGGCGTCCGCGCGTAGCTCGGCGCCCACATCGCACATGGCCGCGACGGCGGCATCCGTGTCTTCGCGATAGGCGACTCCGGCGTCAATGACGGCCTGGGCGAAGCCGCGGCTCATGTTGGTGACCGTAGTGATGAGGTTGTTGGGAACGAAATGCACATTGCCGTCGTAGTCGCGCAGACGAACGTAACGCAGCGTGACGTCCTCGACGAGCCCCGACTTGTCCGCGATCTTCACCACGTCGCCCGTGGTCAGCTGATTTTCGAGAAGGATGAAGAATCCGGTGAAATAGTCCTTGACCAGGCTTTGCGCTCCGAAGCCTACGGCAAGCCCGACCACGCCTGCCGCACCGAGTATCGGCGCCACCGACACGCCCAGCTCGCTCAAGATCAGCACCGACGCGATGAGCGTGACCACCACGGTCGCGAGATAGCGAAGCACTCGCCCGATCGTCTCCGCGCGCTTGATCTCCTCACGATCGGTAAACCGGCTGGCAACGCGAATTCGAAACAGGCGAATCATCCGCGTTAGCATGAGCGTAACGATCCACGCCACAACCGCGATCACGACGACGCGTAGCGACGTAACCGCCGCGCTGCTCATGCCGGAAAACTCCAAGTAATTGAGTTTTTGCAGAAAAGCGTCCACACCATCCCCCGTTTCGAGCCGATCCCAGTCTGATCGCGAATCGGCGCGAATCGTTCCCTAAGATTTTGCCTTCGAGGACGATACAGGACCCGCGCCATAGCGGACCAGCGCGCCGGGGAAGTCCGTAAACAACAGGGACAGCGATACCGCCTTCGATCCCGCGCCAAGAAATGGCGCGCCCGTCAGGACATCGACGCAAGGCGTTCCCGGTGAAAGAAACCCGAGATCGACCGTCGTGTCGTTCCACATTCCGCCCAATGGCACTTCGTCGATTTCCGTGCCGAGCGAGGCGAACAGGCGTCCGGCGACACAAATCACGCCACCACCGTTGTGTTCCCGCGCGAACGCAACGATATGCTCGGCGTGCGTACCGGACACAGGCAGCGGCTTGTAGGCTCCATGCGCAAACAGAGCCGGCGCCTCGCGGCGCAACGCAAGCGCGCGCGCGATGATCCAGAGTTTGGCGCGTCCGTCGTAGGGTGCCGCAAAGAGCGAGCGCAAAAACATCGGCGGCACTTCCGGCGGGATCGCGGCGAATGTCGCGAGCTGGGCCCCGCGCCTGGCGTAGTCGACCGGCCGCCGGTTATCGGGATCGACGAGCGATCCGTCAAAGAGTTCGGTGCCCTGGTAGAAATCGGGGATTCCCGGCACGGCTAGCTTCAACAGTGTCATTGACACGCTGTTGAGCTGACCGAACCATGCGTATCGAACCGCTTGCGAGCGCAGATCCTCGATGAAGCGATTCTCCGGCGAGCCGCTCAACAGCTCGCGCACGAATGCGCTGGTCCCGGCCTCGTAGGCCTCGTTCACGGCGAGCCAGCTTGTGTGGACCTTGGCTTCGCGCGTCGCCTTCACCATGTAGGCGACGATGCGCTCGCAATAGGCGGACAGCGCTTCGGCGTCAAGTGGTTCCATGGGAAAGGAACCCACGAGCGTCTGGTAAAGAAGGTATTCGTCGTTGCGCGACGGCGCCGGCCCCGTGTCCGTTGCGTGGACCCGGTTGCGATTGAGCCTTTGCCAGCGCTCGGCAGCGCGCCGCCATTCCGCCGCCATTTCGGAAACGACGTCGATCCGCGCCCGCACGTCCTCAGAACGCTTGTTGTCGTGCGTGGATGTGGTGATCATCGCATGCGGCCACAAGGACGCGCGATCGGCATTGAGCCGATGGAACGCGGCTACGCTCAATCCGAATTGCTCGGGATCGCCACCCACTTCGTTGAGGGATACCAGGCGGTTGAACGTGTACAGGGCCGTGTCCTCGACGCCTTTCGCGGCCACGGGTGCGGTGAATTGCTGCGCACGCATGGCAAACTCGAGGTATGCGGACTTGGCGTCGTTGCGCTCCGCGGGCGCCTTGCCGAGGAAAGCGTCGTGCAGGAAATCGAACACCTGGGAGTCGCTGGAGCGGCTGCGCGCCCGCGCCCGCGCGACGGCCCAGTCGACGTAGCGTCGGTCTTGCGCCGACGTGCCGTGTTCGTCGACGTACGTTCGATACACCGGGAAGTGGGCGACGATTTCGCGGATTGCAACCCGCAGCGTATTGAAGGTGAAATCGCGCGTGCGCCGATCGGCACGGGCGAGGCGCAGCGCGCGCCGCGTGAGCAGCGCAAGCTCCGAGGCCAGGGCGCGTTCCATCGTGGCGCGTTTGCCACGGTAGGCATCACGATCCAACGTATCCGCGTCGTCACCGGCGAATGCGCGCCAGGCGCGGTCCACCCGTCCCTTGGCGCGGCGGTCGACGAGCAATGCGTTGACGGCATTGGCGAACCTGTAGCCCGTCGTACCGTGCACGGGCCAGGTGTCCGGCAGCCGTTCGTGGGGCGCCAGGATCTTTTCCAACGCCACGAAGATCCCGTGTGGCGGCTCCTTCGCACCGGGTCGTCGCAGCGATGCGAGTTCGCGGTAGCGCTGCTGCAGGCGCGCGAAGTAGCGCGCGGGATCGTACAGGCCGTCGGGATGATCGATGCGCAGCCCGCCGATGGCCCCATCGGCGGCAAGCCCGAGGATGAGTTCGTGAGTGGCATCGAACACCGCGTCGTTCTGCATTCGCAACCCGGCCAGCTCGTTGATGTCGAAGAAGCGGCGGTAGTTGATCTCGTCGGAGGCGACGCGCCAGAAGGCGAGCCGGTACGTCTGCGCCTCCAGCAGCGCGTGCAACCGGTCGCGGCCCGCGTCATCGGCAGCGCCCTCGTTCAGCGCCGAGAGAGCGCCATCGATGGCTTTGGCGAGCGGGGGATCGGAGCGTACGAGCTCCGCGAGTCGCCGCTTGAATTCCGCAGCGTCCCGGCGCCGCTGCGCGATGCGGCGAACATCGGCGTCGTTGCGCGACGGCAGCGCACCGAATCCTTCGGCAAGGCGTTTGGCCTTGGCCGCGACGCGAGCCGTGAGCGTCTTCCGCGCTTGCGCGAGCACCGGCGCCATGAGCCTTCCATATTCGTTGGGGTCGATCGGAAAGCGATGCTCGAAATAAGACACCGCAAACGTTCCGGCGTCGGGCTCGAAGGCCACGCGCAGCTCTCCGCACTCGAGCGCTTTGCCGTAGGGGTCGCCCAGGACGGGCACCAACACCTTGCCCGCCAAGTCCGGGTCGTGTGGCGCCCAATCGATGTCGAAGTAATCGGCGTACGCGGACGATGGACCGTTTTCGAGCACGTCCATCCACCATGAATTGTCCTTGCCCATCACTGCCATGTGATTGGGTACGACGTCGCACAGGTGGCTCATGCCATGCTGCGTAAGCGTCTCGATCAGGTGGCCAAAGTCCTCCACCGTACCGATCTCGGGATTGAGAAGGCGATGATCGACGATGTCGTAGCCGTGCCTGCTGCCTGGCCGCGCACGCAGATAGGGCGAGCAGTACACGTGGCTGATGCCGAGCCCGGCAAGATACGGGACGAGCCTGGTCAGCGCCGCGAACGGGAAATCGCGATGGAGCTGGACGCGATAAGTCGCGCGCGGGATCGCCGACAACGGCAGCG
>JBDTPJ010000100.1:0-13826 GCA_039932755.1 Betaproteobacteria bacterium | reverse complement strand
AGGTGGCAACTGAGGTGGCAACTGAGGTGGCAACTGAGGTGGCAACTGGCATGCCAGCTGAGGTCCCAACCAGGTTTCCGGCGGAGATCGCAGCCAAATCCGACACGATTTCCAAAGTCGACTAATGGAGGGTGCGCGGCACCGATAGCGTGAACAGCGGAATCGGCGCATCGAAGGCCTTTCCGTCCGCGGCCATCATCTGGTAGCTTCCCTGCATGGTGCCAACGGCGGTCGGAATCGAGGCGCCGCTGGTGTATTCGAATGATTCGCCAGGTTTGAGCAGCGGTTGCTGTCCGACCACGCCCAACCCTTTGACTTCCTGCACTTTGTGATTGGCATCGGTGATGATCCAATGGCGACTCAGGAGCTGGGCGGCGACATCGCCGGTGTTGGTGATCGTGATGGTGTAAGTGAAGACGAATTGGTTCTTCGCCGGATCGGATCGCTCCGCGAGGAACCGCGCCTTGGGCTCCACCGTCACCTCGTATCGTTTACTCTCCGCC
Organism: Betaproteobacteria bacterium; assembly: GCA_039932755.1. Classification (GTDB taxonomy): domain Bacteria; phylum Pseudomonadota; class Gammaproteobacteria; order Burkholderiales; family Casimicrobiaceae; genus VBCG01. Next base: position 13,323 of record JBDTPJ010000100.1, on the reverse strand, counting down.
ATGCTCGACCCGACCCGGTTTTTCTTTTTTGACTCACATTTCTCACGCTAGCGGATTATAGCCCGATGCCCACGACCTGCAGGATTGCGCCGTCATTGCTCTCCGCCGATTTCGCCCGCTTGGGCGATGAGGTGCGCGCGGTGATTGCCGCCGGTGCGGACCTCATCCATTTTGACGTGATGGACAACCATTACGTGCCCAATCTGACGATCGGACCGCTGGTCTGCGCCGCGATTTTGCCGCACACGACGGTGCCCATCGACGTGCACTTGATGGTCAAGCCGGTCGACCGGATCGTCCCGGACTTTGCCAAGGCCGGCGCATCGATCATCAGTTTTCATCCAGAAGCCTCGGAGCATGTAGACCGCACCATCGGACTCATCCACGAACACGGCGCGAAGGCCGGGCTGGTGTTCAACCCTGCCACGCCGCTCGACTGGCTGATGCACGTCATCGACAAATTGGACCTGGTGCTCATCATGTCGGTCAATCCGGGATTCGGTGGTCAGGCGTTCATCCCGCATGCGCTGGACAAGCTGCGCGCCGCGCGCAAGCTGGTCGACATGGCGCAGCAGCGCACGGGACGGCCGATCATGCTGGAGGTCGATGGCGGCGTGAAGGTCGACAACATCGCCGAGATCGCGCAGGCGGGGGCCGATACTTTCGTCGCGGGCAGCGCGATCTTTGGCGCGAAAGACTATCGCGCAACGATTGCGCAGATGCGCGCGGAGCTGGCCAGGGTTGGATAGCGCGCAGGTACGCCGCGTCTTTGTCGTGGACGCGGTCGCCTTCGATCTGGACGGCACGCTGCTCGACACCGTGCACGACCTGGCAGCGGCGGTGAATCTCCTTCTCACGGAACAAGCGCTGCCGGAATTGCACGTTGATGTCGTGCGCAACCTGATCGGTAAGGGAATCGCCGACCTTTTGTCCCGTGCGCTGGAGCGCGCACGCGGAGTGCCGCCGCGAAACGGCGAGGTGGCGGCGCTGCTGCCGTCCTATCAGCAGTTCTACGCATCGGTGCTGGGGCGGCAGACGCGGCTCTTTCCGGGTGTTCTGACGGGTCTCGACCGCATTCGCGATGCCGGCTTCAAGCTCGCGGTGATCACCAACAAGGCTACGCGCTTCGTCCTGCCGCATCTCGAGCAGGCGGGGATCGCCGACTACTTCGAAGTCATCATCGGCGGCGACGATGCCGCGGCGAAGAAGCCGGACGCCGCACCGCTGCTGCTCGCGGCGGCGCGCATGGATGTGATGCCGGCGCGCATGCTGATGGTGGGCGACTCGGTGAACGACGTCATGGCTGCCCGCGCCGCAGGCAGCCCAGTACTGGTGGTGCCCTATGGCTACAACGAAGGCGAGCCGGTGCAAAATTTGACTAGCGATGGTATAGTCGATTCGCTTGAAGGCGTCGCCGATCTGCTTTCTCGAACGTGAGTGAACGATCGTTGAACGCAACCTGGCGCCCGGCAAATATCAGCGATCTCGACCCAGTCATCCCCATCGTGAATTTCGACCTCTCCAACCGCTTGAGCCTTCCCGTCATCGCGGGTTGGCGGCGCAAGGACGAGTGGCGCTGGCCGCGCCCCTCCTGATCCTTCGCGTCCCGCGTCGCGCGCAATGATCTCAAAGCGACGCCCCGAGTTGACCGGTTGTTCCAAGGCAGACGAGTCGAAGCATGATCACCGATAGCGAATTCCGCACCCTTGCGGCAAAGGGCTATAACCGCATCCCGCTCGTCCTCGAGACGTTTGCGGACCTCGATACGCCGCTTTCGCTATACCTGAAACTCGCCGACACGCATTACACGTTCCTGCTGGAGTCGGTCGTCGGCGGCGAACGCTTCGGGCGCTACTCCTTCATCGGCCTGCCCGCGAAAGTGCGGCTGCGTGTGCGCGGCGACCGTACCGAGGTGGAGAACGACCAGGGAATAGTCGAAACCCACACAGGCGATCCGCTGAGTTTCATCCAGGGTTTTCGCGAAAGGTTCCGCGCAGCGCCGCTGCCAGGATTGCCGCGCTTTTGCGGTGGACTGGCGGGCTACTTCGGCTACGACACGGTGCGCCATATCGAGCCGCGCCTCGCAAATTCGGCCAAGCCGCCAACGCCGGGGCTCGCGGATGTTCCCGACATGCTGTTGTTGCTGACCGAGGAACTCGCGGTGGTCGACAACCTGGGTGGCAAGATTTCGCTGATCGTCTACGCGGACCCGGCCGCGCCCGATGCCTACGTCAATGCCGCTGCGCGGCTCACGGAATTGCGGCTCAAGTTGCGCGAAACGGTGGCCATTCCCTTTGGATTTCCGTCGCCGATCACGCAAGCGGCGAGCGAGTTCGGTGAAGCGGGCTACAAGGCGGCCGTCGCGCGGGCCAGGGAGTACATCGTGGCTGGCGATATCATGCAAACCGTGATTTCGCAGCGAATGAAGATGTCGTTTGAGGCGCCGCCCTTGTCGCTCTATCGCGCGCTGCGCTCGCTCAATCCGTCGCCGTACATGTTCTACTACGACTTCGGCGATTTCCATGTCGTCGGCGCGTCGCCGGAAATCCTTGTGCGCAAGGAGGGTTCCACCATCACGCTGCGCCCGATCGCCGGGACGCGACCACGCGGCAAGACCCGCGAGGCCGACGAGGCGCTTGCCATTGAACTGGCCAACGACCCCAAGGAGATCGCAGAACACGTGATGCTGCTCGACTTGGGCCGCAATGATGTCGGTCGCGTCGCCGTCACGGGTTCGGTGCGCGTCTCCGACCAGATGGTGATCGAGCGCTATTCCCACGTGATGCACATCGTGTCCAATGTGGAAGGCCAGTTGAAGCCGGGCATGAACAGCATCGACGTGCTGCGCGCGACGTTCCCCGCGGGCACCGTGAGCGGCGCGCCGAAAGTGCGGGCGATGGAAATCATCGACGAGCTCGAGCCAACCAAGCGCGGCATCTACTCGGGTGCCGTCGGCTACATCAGTTTCCAGGACGACATGGACACGGCCATCGCCTTGCGCACCGCCCTCCTTAAGGATGGCACGTTGTATGCGCAAGCGGGCGGGGGCATCGTCCACGATTCCTCACCCGAGGGCGAATGGCAGGAGACGCTGACCAAGTTGCGCGCGGTTCTTCGCGCCGCCGAAATGGTGCAGCAGGGCCTGGACGAACTATGAACGACCCCCACGCTCACTTCGTTCGCTGCCCACCAGGGGGGCGCGCAGTCCCCTTGGGGCGGCCCGGCGGGATATTAAACGACCCCCACGCTCACTTCGTTCGCTGCCCACCAGGGGGGCGCGCAGTCCCCTTGGGGCGGCCCGGCGGGGACTGATGATCATGCTCCTCATGCTCGACAACTACGACAGCTTCACCTACAACCTGGTCCAGTACTTGAGCGAACTGGGCGCGGACGTGCGGGTGTACCGCAACGATGCGCTCACGGTGGAGGACGTGGCGCGTCTTGCGCCGAAGCAGATCGTCGTCTCGCCCGGTCCGTGCACACCCAACGAGGCCGGGATCTCGGTTCCGCTGATCCAGCGCTTTGCCGGCGAGATACCGATCCTGGGTGTGTGTCTCGGCCACCAGGCCATCGGCCAGGCGTTCGGCGGCCATATCGTGCGGGCGCAGCGCGTGATGCACGGCAAACTCTCGCCCGTGACGCACGATGGACAGGGTGTTTTTGCCGGACTGCCGGCGCCGTTTGCGGTGACGCGCTACCATTCGCTGGCGATCGAGCGGTCGAGCCTGCCCGGGGACCTTGTTGTCACGGCCACGTCCGAAGACGGTGAGATCATGGGTGTGCGTCATCGCCGCTACGCAGTCGAGGGGGTGCAGTTCCATCCGGAGGCCATCCTCACCGAACATGGCAAACACTTGCTTGCTAATTTCCTGGAGGGGTCGACATGAACAGGACCTGGGTCACGTTGCTGCTCCTGTTGGGAGCTGCGGTAACGGCGCCTGCCACCGCCGGCGCGTTGGACGAGTGCCAGACCGCCGGTGACCATGCCGCGGTTACCAGGTGCCTGTTCGAGGCCGACGCGGAGGCGCAGGCATCGCTGCGCAACGCCGAAGGTGTAGCCGGTACCCGCGCCCGTGAACTCGATACGGCCACCGGCCGGGCCGGCGCCAATGCTGCATTGGCCAAATCGCTGCGCGCGTTCCTGGAATACCGGACGATGCAGTGCAACTACGTCAAGGCGCTCTACGCCAGCGGCAACGGCGCCGAGCAGGCGGGCCTGGCCTGTCGCGTGGACCTTACGCGGCGCCGCGTCCGCGAACTGCAACCCTAGGCTCACCGCAACCGCCATGTCCATCACTGTCCAGGATGCGCTGCAGCGCACGATCGAGCACCGCGAAATATTCCACGACGAAATGCTGTCGCTCATGCGCCAGATCATGAGCGGCGAAGTATCGCCGGTAATGATTGCCGCGCTGACCGTGGGATTGCGCGTCAAGAAGGAAACGATCGGCGAGATCGCGGCCGCCGCACAGGTGATGCGCGAACTCGCCACCAAGGTCGATGTTCCTGACCGCGAGCACCTCGTCGACATCGTCGGCACGGGGGGCGATGCGTCGCACACGTTCAACATTTCCACCGCGTCGATGTTCGTCGCAGCCGGCGCGGGCGCGCGCGTGGCCAAGCACGGCGGGCGGTCGGTGTCGTCGCGGTCCGGCAGTGCTGATGTGCTGGAAGCGCTGGGCGCCAATATCATGCTCACGCCGGCGCAAGTGGCCACCTCCATCGCCGAAACGGGCGTGGGCTTCATGTTTGCGCCCAACCATCACTCCGCCATGAGGCATGCGGGACCCGTGCGCAAAGAACTGGGCATACGCACCATCTTCAATATTCTGGGTCCACTCACCAACCCCGCCGGTGCGCCGAACCAGCTGATCGGCGTATTCCACCCGGACCTCGTGGGCATCCACATCCGCGTCCTGCAGCGTCTGGGCAGCGTGCACGCGCTGGTGGTCTACGGCAAGGACGGGATGGACGAGGTTTCGCTCGGCGCCGCGACAATGGTCGGTGAATTGAAGAACGGCGAGGTCCGCGAATACGAGATTCATCCCGAGGACTTCGGCCTGTCGATGAAATCCAATCGTGGCCTGAAGGTCAAGGACGCTATGGAGTCGAAGGAAATGGTGCTCGAGGCGCTCGGCAACATCGATGGCACGCCGCGCGAAATCGTGACGTTCAATGCCGCCGCGGCGCTCTATGCGGCCAATATTGCGTCGTCGATCGACGACGGCATCGTCCGTGCGAGAGAGGCGATTGCCAGCGGCGCGGCCCGGAAAAAGCTCGAAGCGTTCGTCGCCACCACGCAAAAGCTCGGGGCCACGGCGGCGTGAGCAGAAGCGACCTCCTCGCGCAGATCGTCACCACCAAGGCGGAGGAGGTCATTGCCGCGCAGGTTGCCCGCCCCTTTTCCGTGGTCGATGCCGCTGCCCGCGCCGCGAGCGCTCCGCGAGGTTTTGAGCGCGCGTTGCGCGAAAAAATTGGCGCAGGACGCCCCGCCGTCATCGCCGAGGTCAAGAAAGCCAGCCCCAGCAAGGGTTTGCTGAGGGAGGACTTCGATCCGCCCGCCATCGCCGCGAGCTACGAGCGCGCCGGGGCCGCGTGCCTATCGGTGCTGACCGACCGTCCGTTTTTTCAGGGCGACCCCGAATACCTGGTGACAGCGCGAGGCGCGTGCTTGCTGCCGGCGCTGCGCAAGGAATTCATCATCGACGAATACCAGGTGGCCGAGTCGCGGGCATTGGGCGCGGACGCCATCCTGCTCATCGTCGCGGCGCTGGAAGACGCGCAGATGGCGGGGCTGGAAGCGGCCGCGCACGCCTACGGCATGGACGTTCTGGTCGAGGTCCACGACGGCGCCGAGATCGACCGCGCGCTGCGCCTCAAGACGCGGCTCATCGGCATCAACAACCGCAACCTGCGCAATTTCAGCGTGACGCTGGACACCACGCTTAACCTGCTGCCGCGCGTCCCGGCGGATCGCCTGGTCGTCACGGAAAGCGGCATCCTTGCACCGCGCGATGTGGCGCTTATGCGTGTCCGGGGTGTGCATGCGTTCCTGGTCGGGGAGGCGTTCATGCGCGCGCCCGATCCGGGTGCCGCGTTGACGGCCCTCTTCGGCTGAGAGCCACTTTAGTGTCAGCGATCGCCGTCGAGAAAGTCAGCAAGCACTGGACGACCGCAGATGGCCGGGTGCGCGCTGTCGACGCAATCTCGTTCGAGCTCGCCGCCGGCACATTCAACGTGCTGCTCGGCCCGTCTGGCTGCGGCAAGTCGACCACGTTGCGCCTGATCGCCGGCCTCGAGGTCGCTGACGGGGGACGGGTGACAATCGATGGCCGCGATGTCACGAAGCTGCCGCCCGCCGAACGCAATATCTCCATGGTGTTCCAGAACTACGCGCTGTTTCCCCACCTCACCGTTACGGAGAACATCCTCTTCGGCCTGCGCGTGCGCCGTGTCGCCGAAGCGGATTGCCGGACGCGGCTCGCGCGCGTGGCCGAATTGCTGAGCCTGGCGCCGTTCCTTTCGCGCAAGCCGTCGCAACTGTCGGGCGGGCAACAGCAACGCGTCGCGTTGGGCCGGGCGATCATCAATGAAGCGCCGGTGTGCCTGATGGATGAGCCCCTGTCCAACCTCGATGCGCAGCTGCGTGCGGAAATGCGGCTGGAGATCCGGGCGCTGCAGCGCAAGCTCGGCATCACGATGGTGTACGTCACGCACGACCAGGTGGAGGCGATGTCGATGGCCGACCGCGTCATCCTGCTCCGCGATGGACACATCGAGCAAAATGGCACGCCGGTCGAACTGTATGAGGAGCCCGCGAATACTTTCGTTGCACGGTTCATCGGGACACCTCCGATGAATCTGCTGTCGCTCGAAGCGGGTGCCGGCGGCGCGATCATTCAAGGCGCTGGCGGTCCCGCGGTACTGCCTGCACAATGCGCGGGGGGCGTATTGGGTGTGCGGCCGGAACATGTTGCCCTGGGGCTTGAGCGGGGTGTGCGCGCGAGCGTGGAAAGTGTCGAATACCTGGGCGGAGATTCGCTTGTCGCCTGCCGTGTCGGCGCGCAACGATTCGCCGTGCGCGCCCAAGGCAGTGTCGGCCTCACGCGTGGCGATGTCGCGTGGCTCGATTGGGCGCCCGGCGCCCAACACTATTTCGCGGAGGGCGGCAATCGAGCGGCCTGGTCCACAAGTCATGAAACTGCAACACAGATTGCCTGAAAACAGGCGGATGTCATCCGCTGACAATGGAGGAGGGATCATGTGGCATCGCTGCATTCGCAATGGACTGTCCGCAATAGTGGTAGCCGTGGTCGGGGCGGCATCGGCGCTCGCGCAAGCGCCCACACCGAATCCAACTGAGGTGTCGTTCTACTATCCGGTCGCGGTCGGCGGCCCCATCACCAAGATCATCGACGGCCTGTCGGCGGATTTTGAAAAGGAAAATCCGGGAATCAAGCTGAAGCCGATCTATTCGGGCAGCTACCAGGACTCGATCACCAAGGCACTGACCGCAGTCAAGAGCGGCGAGCCTCCCGTGACGTCTATTCTCCTGTCCACCGACATGTTCACATTGATCGACGAAGGTGCGATCCAGCCGTTCGACGACCTCATCAAGACGCCGGAGGACAAGGCCTGGCTCAAGAGCTTCTACCCCGCGTTCATGGAAAACAGCCAGACGGGAGGCAAGACCTGGGGCATCCCCTTCCAACGTTCGACCATCGTCCTTTACTACAACAAGGAAATGTTCAAAGAAGCCGGACTCGATCCCAACCGGCCGCCCTCCACGTGGAAGGAAATGACCGAGTACGCGCAGAAGCTCACCAAACGCGACGCCTCGGGCAAGGTCACGCAGTGGGGTGTGCAGATCCCGTCGTCCGGGTTTCCCTATTGGCTCTTCCAGGGTCTGGCGATCCAGAATGGCGGGATCCTGATGAACCCCGCGGGGACGCAGACGTTCTATGACAAGAAGGAAGTGGTCGACGCCCTGCAATACTGGGTCGACCTCGTGAACAAGTACAAGGTCCATCCGCAAGGAATCGTCGAATGGGGCACCACGCCCAAGGACTTCTTCGAGAAGAAGGTGGCGATGATCTGGACGACAACCGGCAACCTCACCAACGTCAAGAACAACGCCAAGTTCGACTTCGGCGTCGCCATGCTTCCCGCGAGCAAGCAGCGGGGCAGCCCTACCGGCGGCGGTAACTTCTATCTCTTCACCAAGTCCACGCCGGCGCAACGGGCCGCAGCATTCAAGTTCATCAAGTGGATTACCACGCCGCAGCGTGCCGCGCAGTGGGGAATCGATACCGGCTACGTCGCCGCGCGCGCGGATGCCTGGGACACGCCGGTGATGAAGCAATATGTCGCAGGTTTTCCGCCGGCCGCGGTCGCGCGCGACCAGTTGCCCTACGCCAAGGCCGAGTTGTCGACGCACGACAATCAGCGCGTGACCAAGGCGCTGAACGATGGGCTGCAGGCGGCGCTCACGGGCACCAAGACGCCCGAGCAGGCGATGAAGGACGCGCAGGCGCAATCGGAGCGGATCCTGCGCACCTATCGGCGTTAGCGTGTGCATCGGGTCACGGTCGCCTTGATTCCGTTGCACGCTTGAACCGCCTCATTTGAAGCCAATGCGGCAGTGGATATACGGCTGGCTGCTGCTGCTGCCGGCGATGGCTCTGCTCGCGCTCTTCACCCACTACCCCGCGCTGGCCAACCTGTGGCACAGCTTTCGCTCGACGGCCAGGGGCGACGTGCCCACGGCCTTCGTCGGCCTCGACAATTACGCGCAACTGATCGATGACCCGGTGTTCTGGCAGGCGCTAGCCAACAACTTCTGGTACGCCCTCGGCACGATCCCCGTGTCGATGGCGCTGGCGCTCCTGATGGCAGTGTGGGTCAACGATCGTATTCCGGGTCGCGGCATCCTGAGGCTCGCCTATTTCACGCCGACGATCCTGCCGATGATCGCGGTGGCCAACATCTGGCTCTTCTTCTACACGCCGCAATACGGATTGCTGGAACAGTTCACCGGCGCTTTCGGATTGCCCAGCCACAACTGGCTGGGCAGCAAGAGCACAGCCTTGGGTGCGCTCATGGTCGTCACGATCTGGAAGGAGGCCGGCTTTTTCATGATCTTTTATCTGGCGTCGCTGCAGTCCATGTCGCCGCACCTGGCTGACGCCGCCGCCATCGAGGGCGCGTCGCGCTGGTACTACTTCCGCCGTGTCACATGGCCGCTTCTGATGCCCACCACGTTGTTCGTGCTGGTGAATGCGGTGATCAACGCATTCAGGCTGATCGACCACATCATCGTGATGACGCGTGGCGGGCCGGACAACGCAACGGAGCTCTTGCTCTATTACATTTACGAAATCGGCTTTCGCTTCTGGGATGGTGCCTACGCGGCCGCGCTGACCATGGTGCTGCTGGTCATCCTTGGCCTGGTCGCCCTCGCGCAATTCTATTTCCTCGAACGCCGAGTGCATTACCAGTGAACGGCCCCCACGCTCACTTCATTCGCTGCCCCCAAGGGGGCGCTACGCGCGCCTTGGGGCGGCCCGTCGGCGCCCGATGACCGCGATCTATCACGTCTACGAATCGCGCGGCTTCGGGCGCGTGCTGCAAACGGGCGCCGCATGGGTCCTCGGGTTCCTGTGGGTGCTCCCGCTGCTCTATGCATTCTGGACTGCCTTTCATTCGGCAGAATACGCAACCCATTTTTCGCTGTCCGCGCCGCTGACGTTGGCCAATTTCATCACCGCATGGAACGCGGCGCCCTTTGCGCGCTATTTTCTCAATACGGTGCTGCTGGTTTCCATGGTCCTTGCAGCGCAGATGGTCCTGACCACGCTCGCGGCCTATGCGTTTGCACGCTTTGAATTTCCCGGCCGCGGCGTGCTCTTCGCGCTGGTCCTGGTGCAACTGATGGTGATGCCGGACGTGCTGATCGTCGAAAACTACCGCACGATGACCCTGATCGGATTGAAGGACACCATTCCCGGCATCGGACTTCCTTACGTCGCCAGCGCATTTGGGATTTTCCTTTTGCGGCAGACGTTCAAGGGTGTGCCCCGCGAACTTGACGAGGCCGCGCGGATGGAAGGATGCTCCCCGCTGCAGGTGCTGTGGCGCGTGTACGTGCCGCTCGCCCGGCCGACTTATCTCGCCTACGCGCTCGTGAGCGTGAGCTACCATTGGAACAACTTCTTGTGGCCGCTCATCATCACCAACTCCGTGGAAGCGCGTCCGATCACCGTCGGCCTGCAGGTCTTTTCTTCAACTGACCAGGGCATCGACTGGTCGATCATTACTGCCGCGACGCTATTGTCGACCGCGCCGCTGCTGTTTGCGTTCCTGATCTTCCAACGGCAGTTCGTCCAATCCTTCATGCGTGCCGGAATTCGATGAAACTCATAACCTGGAATGTGCAGTGGTGCTGCGGCGTGGACGGCAAGGTCGACCCGGCGCGCATCGTGACCGAGGCCAAGCGGCTGGCCGATTTCGACGTGCTGTGCCTCCAGGAAATCGGCGACAACTTTCCGCATCCCCGGTTGGCCGGAAGCGCAGGCGAAGACCAGTTCGCGCTGCTCGCCGCGCTGCTGCCCGGCTACACCGCCATTCCCGGCGTGGCCACCGACCATCCCGCGGAGAACGGCCGGCGGCGGCGCTTCGGCAACATGATCTTTTCGCGCTTGCCGGTGCAGCAGATATTCCGCTACATGCTGCCCTATCCCTTCGACCCGGATTTCCTGGCCATGCCGCGCATGGCGCTGGAAGCCGTGGTCACGACGCCCCAAGGCGGCGTGCGCGTGATCACCACGCACCTCGAGTACTATTCGGCCAGGAAGCGCACCAGCCAGATCGACGCGCTGCGCGCGATCTACGCCCAAGGTTTCCAGTATTCGCGTGATCCGCATGTCATGGCCATCGATGGCGGTCCGTTCCAGACCTATCCGCGCCCGGCGCAGACGATCATCACCGGCGACTTCAATATGGATCCGGCCGATGCCGGACATGCGCAGATGCTCGCACCGTTTGCCGACAACACGCCGCCGCTGACCGATGTCTGGCAGCATCGGAATCCGGGCGTCCCGCACGCACCGACCATGTGCCTCTTCCAGAAGATCGACCCCTCGGCCCCGGGCTATTGCTGCGACTTCATCTTCGTCAGCGAGAACCTCAAAACGCGGGTTCGTGACGTCACCGTGGATGCGCAGCTCCAGGCCTCCGATCACCAGCCCATCGTGCTGACGTTGGGCTGACTACGCGCATCGAGGCAAAGGTAGTTGCCGCTTCGCGAAGCCGGCGATTCCCCATGCCGTTCGGAGGCGGCTACAATTCGGAGTTGCCCGCGGTTGCCTAAAGGCCGTCGCGGCCCTTTCCGCACCGGCTTCCGCCTTGGCCCACGTTTCCTTAGCCTCTCCTGCGCTGACCTTTACCGGCGAGCGTTTCACGCCCGAGGTACGCGGCCCGATCTGGTACGAGCACTGGCATCGCTATGCCTTCGTCGCCGAACTGGCACGCGGTCGCCGGGTGCTCGATGCGGCATGCGGCGAAGGTTATGGCAGCTTCCTGATTGCGCACACCGCGGCGCAGGTCACGGGCGTCGACATTTCGCCTGAAGCGGTCGCCCACGCGCGCGAACGCTATCCGTTGAAGAACTTGGCGTTCACTCAGGGCTCGGTCACCAAGATACCGCTGCCGGACGCCAGCGTGGACGTCGTCGTATCGTTCGAGACGATCGAACACCTTCCGGAACAGCGCGAAATGCTGGCGGAATTCCGGCGCGTGCTGACAGCCGCCGGCATTCTTGTCATCTCGTCGCCCAATCGTCCGGTCTACAACGAGGCGGGCGAAGTCGAGAACAATTTCCATGTGGCCGAGCTCGACCGCGCCGAGTTGAAGGCGCTACTCGACCCCGCGTTTCCGCAACAGCTGTGGTTCGGGCAGCGTGTCGTGGCGCAATCGCTGCTCTGGGCAGAAGGCGGCACTCCGGCGCCTGCGCAATTCCTGACGCTTCCGGAGCACGAGGCAAAGGCCGCGCAGGCGCCCGCGCCGCCAATGTACTTTGTCGTCGTCTGCGCTTCAGCGGCGGCGCATTTGCCACCCTGCCCCGCGCTCTCCTTGTTCGACGACGGGGCGCTCGCGCTGTGGCGTGACTATGCCCGTGCGCTGATGCGCGAGCGGCAACTCGCGTGGGATGAAATCGATGCGCACGCCATTGCGCAGGACCGCCTGGCCGAGCTGATCGTCGCCGTGAACGCGCTGGCGAGCGAGAGGGATTCCCGCATTGCCCTCGACCGCCACATCGTGCATCTCAAGGCCGAGCTGGCTACCGCGCAGGCCACGGTCAGCCGAGAGGTCGCCGCCCACGTGGCGACGCGCGAACGCCTCGACTATCGCGAATCTGCGCGAGGATGGTTGCGCCTGCCGTTCGCGCTCATCAAACGTCGCCTGTCGGAATCGCGCTGATGCCTGCGGTCGACGTCATCGTTCCGGTCTACCGCAACCTCGAGGCGACGCGCCGTTGCATCGAAAGCGTGTTGGCGGCGCCCTGCCGGACGCCGTACGAGCTGATCGTGATCAACGACGCCACGCAGGAGCCAGACCTTGCCCGTTTCCTGCGCGAGTTGAAGGACCGCGGGCACGCGACACTGGTCGAGCAGCCGGTGCATCAGGGCTACGCGGCTGCGGTTAATCGCGCCATTGCGTTGCATCGCGATCGCGACGTGGTGGTGCTGCAGTCGGATGCCGAGGTCGCGAACGACTGGCTCGATCGCCTGGTAGCGCATGGTGCGGCGCGCGGCATAGGCGTCATTGGAACATTCACCAACAATGCCGGAAGCGCGACCTATCCGCTGGCGCGCTGCGACAATCTGCTTCCCGAGGGAATGACAGTGGCGAAGCTCGACGCACTTTTTGCGCGCGCCAACCCCGGATCTTCGGCGACATTGCCGGCCCTCGAAGGGCCGTGCCTTTACTTTCGGCGGGACTGCCTGGAAAAGGTCGGCGCATTCGACGCAGCACCCTTGGGCAGCGATTTCGGCGTCGAAGTGGATTTCTGCCTGCGCGCGGGCAGTGCTGGATTCCGCAATGTCGTCGCCGGCGACGTGTTCATCGGTCATGCTGGTCACGTGACCTTCGGCGCCCGCGAAGCAGATGACCTGGCCGGCCGCACGGAGCTGGCGCTGCGCAAGCTCTACCCCGCCTACGCGAACCAGAAGGCGGATACATTGCTCCGCGATCCTGGGCGAGCGTTCGCGCGGCGCGTGGACCTGTTGCGCCTGGCCGAGGCGCCGGATCGTCCGCTGCTGTTCA
>JBDTPJ010000099.1:0-13951 GCA_039932755.1 Betaproteobacteria bacterium | reverse complement strand
GGCCAGCAGCGCGAACCGATAAGAAGGTCATTCCCGTTGCGGCGCTGGAATCGCCGGATGGGGGCACCCGTCCGCACTAACGAACTACAGCCATTTCACTTTCTTGAAGTTCCAGTACAGCGCGACGTCGATGATCACCATCACGGCGACGGCCGCCGGATAGCCCCACGCCCAATCGAGTTCCGGCATGTTCTTGAAGTTCATGCCGTAGATGCCGGCGACCATGGTCGGCACGGCGATGATGGCGGCCCAGGCCGCGAGCTTCTTGGTGACCTCATTCTCCGACAGCGAGATCATGCCGAGATTGACCTGGATGGCGGTGGTCAGCATTTCCCGGATGCCTTCGATGGCGGCATGGATACGATGCAGGTGGTCGTACACATCGCGGAAATATTCGCCCATACCGGAGCAGATAACCGGCACTCTGCCGCCATAGAGGCGGCCGGTGGCCTCCATCAGCGGGTCGACCGCGTGCTTCAACACCATCAGCTTCTGCTTCAACGCGTAGAGGGCCTCGATGTTGGAACGTGCCGCATTCTTGACGAAGATCTGTTCCTCGACCTGTTCCAGCTCGGTTTCGAGCCCGTCGAGGATCGGGAAATAGCGGTCGACGACGTTGTCCATCAGTGCATAGAACACATAGCCTGAGCCGAACTTGAGCAGTTCGGGCTCGCGTTCGGCACGCACGCGCACGGCGGAGAATCCAACCTGCGTACGCTTTCGGATGGAGAGCACGTAATTGGGGCCAACGAAGAAATCGACCTCGCCGGACACCAGCTCCTCATCGCCGACGTCTGTCTTGACGTGCTCGACGATGTGCAAAACGGCGAACAGCGAATCGCCGTATTCCTCGATCTTGGGCCGCTGATGGCCGTGGCGGGCGTCTTCCACCGCCAGTTCATGCAAGCTGAATTCCTCGGCTATTTCATCCAGTTCTTCCGGCGTAGGTTCGAACATCGCAACCCAGACAAAGCAATCTGGCCGGCTCACATATTCGCTGATGTCCTCCTTCGGGATATCAGCGAGCTTGCGGCCGTTCTGGTAGGCGACACAGTTGATGAGCATTTTTTTGGAACCTCAGGAAACTGAGAACAATCGTGAGGACGTGGAAAGGCGGCGCAGGGCGATGCAGCCTGCGGTCGCCGCATGATAGCCGTGCGCACGCCACCTAACCACTTCGGCGCTACCTGTACAACCTGAGCCTCGACCGTCGCGCAACCGGGCCAATGATATACTCAAATGACCCACGGTCAGTTATTGCTGATGCTGTCTGCATCCGCGTCTGCAACCGCCTTCAAGCCCATATTCCCGTATCCGAACGTGGCCCGCCCGATCGCATCGTCGCCATCACCCGTTTCTCCGGCAACGACCGTGGCCAAGGCCGCGCGACACCCCCGCGAACTCGCTATTCTGCTCACGCTGGCCGCCATGCAGTTCACGCACATCCTCGACTTCATGATCATGATGCCGCTGGGACCGCAATTCATGCGCATCATGGCGCTCGACCCGCGGCACTTTGCCTTCCTGGTTTCCGCGTACACGTTTGCGGCGGCGGCCAGCGGTTTCGTGTGCGCGTTCTGGATCGACGGCTTTGGCCGCAAGCGCGCGCTGCTCACGATGTACGGCAGCTTCATCGTGGCGACGGCCCTGTGCGGCCTGGCGCCAAACTATGAAATGCTGCTGCTGGCGCGGGTCGTCGCGGGACTCTTCGGTGGGGTGATCGGCGCGCTGGTGATGACCATCGTCGCCGACGTGGTGCCTTATTCGCTGCGCGCGCGGGGAACCGCGCTCGTCGCTTCGGCATTTTCGCTGGCCGCAGTACTCGGCGTGCCACTGGGCTTGTGGATAGCGGCGCACTACTCATGGCGCGCGCCATTCCTCGCGTTGGCGGCGCTCAGTGTCGCGGTCGGCGCACTCGCATGGCGCGAGCTCCCTGCGCTCGACGCCAATGTCGGGAAGGCGCCGCGCCAGCGTCCGGTGACACAGCTGCGCGCAATATTCGGCGTCCCCAATCACCTGACGGCGTTTGCATTCATCCTCTGCCTGATGCTCTCGGTGTTCACTGTGGTTCCGTTCATCGCGCCCTACAACGTTGCCAACGTCGGAATCACGGAAGCGGATTTGCCGTACATCTATTTTGCAGGCGGACTGACCACCTTGTTCACGGCGCAGCTCATTGGCTATCTCGCGGACAAGTATGGCAAGAAGCGCCTGTTCACGATCGTCGCGTTCATGTCGCTGGTGCCGATCATCGTCACCACACACCTGGGGCGCGTACCGTTTGGATGGGTGGTCGCGACCACCGTCGTGTTCTTTGTCCTGGTGCCGGGGCGATTTGGTCCCGCCATGGCGTTGGTGACGGGCAGTGTCTCGCCGCGGCTCCGGGGCAGCTTCATGAGTTTCAATGCATCGGTCCAGCAATTGGGTTCGGGCTCGGCGGCCTTCATCGCCGGTCTCATCATCGGGCACGCTGCGGATGGCAGCCTGACGCGTTACGATTGGGTTGGCTTTGTTGCGGCCGGATTCACATTGCTGGCGGTCTGGCTCGCCTGGCGCATCCAGATCGTGCCCGACGGCAGCCGGGGACCCGAATAGAAGTTTTGCCCACGAGCCAGTTTGGACTTGGCCCGTGCGGGCGCGTAACATCGCCGACATCGTTGACCAGAAGCGCGCCCCGGTTCCCAATGCGCACATCGCACGCCGATGATCATCACCTCACTGCTTGACACCGACCTTTACAAGTTCACGATGATGCAGGTGGTCCTGCATCACTTTCCGGAGGCGCAGGTCGAGTATCGCTTTCGCTGTCGCAACCCCGATGTCGATCTGTCGCCCTATGTCGGGGAAATAGAGGCCGAGATTCGCGCATTGTGCGCCCTGCGGTTTACACGGCGCGAACTGGACTACCTGCGCAGCTGGCGGTTTTTCAAGAGCGACTTCGTCGACCTCCTGGGGCTCTTCAACCTGGACGAGCGTTTCATCAAGGTTTCGCGCGTACAGGGATCGAAGCGTGAAATCGACATCACGATCAAGGGCCCCTGGCTGCACACCATCCTGTTCGAGGTGCCTGTGCTGGCGATCGTGTCGGAAATCTACAATCGAAACGTCCATCCGAAACCGGACCTCGAGGAAGGACGACGGCGATTGTCCGCCAAGATCGCGCAGGCCAACACGGTCGCGGATGGCGAGTTCCGGATCGCCGACTACGGAACGCGCCGCAGGTTCTCGCGCATCTGGCAGGATGAAGTCGTGGGCACGCTCAAGGCCGGTCTCGGCGCGCATTTTGTGGGCACCAGCAACGTGCGCTGCGGCCTGGAACACGGATTGACGCCGCTGGGCACGATGGCGCATGAGTACCTGCAGGCTTGCCAGGCGGTAGGTCCTCGGCTGCGAGACTCGCAAGTGTTCGCGTTCAACATGTGGGCGCGCGAATACCGCGGCGACCTGGGTATTGCGCTGTCCGATGTGTGCGGCATGGATGCTTTCCTGCGTGACTTCGACCTCTTTTTCTGCAAACTCTTCGACGGCGTGCGCCATGACTCCGGCGATCCCTTCGAGTGGGGCGAAAAGCTAATTGCGCACTACGAAAAAATGCGCATCGACCCGCGCACCAAGACCATGGTGTTCTCCGACAGCCTCAACATTCCGCTGGCAATGCGTCTCTTCGAGTATTTCAAGGGACGCGTGCGAACGTCTTTCGGCATCGGCACCAACCTGACCAACGATCTGGGCTACGAGGCGCTGCAAATCGTGATCAAGATGACCCGGTGCAACGGTCAGCCGGTGGCCAAGATCAGCGACGAGCCGTCCAAGGCCATGGATTACGACCCGTCCTATGTTGCCTATCTGAAGGAAGTCTTCCAGGTGCCGGAACCGGCCCCGGCAAAGCAGCGTGCGACGGGTGACTGACACCGGGTGGCTGCCTGCGGTGTAGGAAACCGGCCTTCGGTGTAAAGTATTCGCATGGCTACACCCCTCTCCGGCGTCAAGGTGCCACCGCCCCCGGTTCCCAAGCCCGGCGCCAAACCGGCGGCCGGTGCGGGTGCGACGGGCAACAAGCCCCAGGACCGCCGGCTGCGTCTGGACGACATCCTGAAGCTCATGCTGGCCGACGGGTTGGTCTCTACGATGGACGCCGAGGTGCTCGCCCGTTCGCGCACGCATCGCTTCGACCATCCCCTGGAAGCCATTGCCGACCGCAACTGGAAATCGCTCAAGCCGCCCAACCGGCAGATGACCCTCGAGTGGCTGGTGGAATGGCTCGCGGGCAAGCTGGGCATACCCTACTTTCACGTCGATCCGCTGAAAATCGACTTGGGTGCGGTCACGGCAACGATGTCCAACGCGTATGCCGAGCGCTATCGGATCCTTCCCGTCGCGGTTGACCGGCAGACGCTGACGGTCGCCACCAGCGAGCCTTTCATCCGCAGCTGGGCCGACGAACTGGGGGAGATCCTCAAGCTCGAAGTGAAGTTCGTCTTTGCGAACCCGGCCGACATCAAGCGGTTCATGGGCGAGTTCTTCAACCTCGCCCGCTCGATGAAGCGTGCGCAGAATGCTTCGAAGGGCCAGCTGGCGCTCACCGGAAATTTCGAGCAGCTGGTCGAGTTGGGCAAGCACGGTCATCTCGACGCCAACGACCAGCATGTCGTCCACATCGTCGACTGGCTGTGGCAATACGCCTTCGAGCAACGCGCGTCGGATATCCACATCGAGCCGCGGCGCGACTTGGGGTTGGTGCGCTTCCGCATCGACGGTGTGCTACACCAGGTGTATGCCATTCCCGCGCCGGTGCTGATCGCGATGACGTCGCGCATCAAGCTCCTGGCCCGCATGGAAATCGTCGAGCGGCGCCGCCCCCAGGATGGCCGCATCAAGACGCTCGCGCCCGACGGGCAGGAGGTCGAGCTGCGCATTTCCACGATGCCCACCGCGTTCGGCGAAAAACTCGTCATGCGCATCTTCACGCCCGAAGTGCTGGTGCGCGACTACACGGACTTGGGCTTCACCGAGGACGACCGCGAACGCTGGGAGAAGATGATCAAGGAGCCGCACGGGATCATCCTGGTCACCGGTCCCACCGGCTCGGGCAAGACGACCACGCTGTATTCGTCGCTGAAGCAGCTGGCCGTGCCGGAAGTGAACGTGTGCACGATCGAGGACCCGATCGAGATGGTCGAGCCGCTGTTCAACCAGATGCAGGTACAGCCAAATATCGGCGTTGACTTTGCCAGTGGCGTGCGCACGTTGCTGCGGCAGGACCCGGACATCATCATGGTCGGTGAAATTCGCGACCGGGACACGGCCGACATGGCGGTGCAGGCCGCCCTCACCGGGCACCTCGTGCTGTCGAGCCTCCACACCAACGACGCGCCAACGGCCGTCACCCGGCTGCTCGACCTGAACGTGCCGCCGTACCTGCTCAATTCCACGCTGTTGGGCGTCATGGCGCAGCGGCTCGTGCGCACGCTGTGTCCGCACTGCAAGAGGCCCGGCGAGCCGCCCGACGACGAGACGTGGCGCGCGATCACGGCGCCTTGGCGCGGGGAGAAGCCCACCAAAGTGATGGCGCCTGAAGGTTGCGTCGAATGCCGGATGACCGGTTTCTTTGGGCGCATCGGCCTCTACGAGATCATGCTGATGACGCCAGCGCTGCGCCGCCTCATGACCCACCAGGCGGACGACCGCGCCATTCGTGAGCAGGCGTTCAAGGATGGGATGCGGCCGTTGCGCGTGTCGGGCGCGATGAAAGTCGCTGCCGGTTTGACCACCGCGGAAGAAGTCGTGAGAGTCGCGCCGCTGGCCTAGGGACTGGTTTGCGCGTCATGCGGGAATGAATTTGACCGCCACGCCATTTTCGCAATAGCGCAGGCCCGTCGGCTTCGGCCCGTCGTTGAACAGGTGTCCGTGGTGGCCCCCGCAGCGCGAGCAGTGATACTCCTGGCCGAACATGGGACTTTCCCCCTTGCTCAATTCAATGCCGCCAGGAACGTGGTTGTAGAAGCTGGGCCAACCAGTGCCGCTGTCGAATTTGGTGGCGGACGTGAAGAGCACCAGATCGCAACCGGCGCAAGCGTAACTGCCTTTGCGCATTTCCTTGTTGAGCGCGCTCGAGCCGGCCCACTCCGTCCCATTTTCGCGCAGGACGCGGAATTGCTCCGGCGTCAGGAGCTTGCGCCATTCGGCTTCGGTCTTGACGACTTTGGTAACGGGGGTTGCTTGCGCGGAAAGGCGCGCGGCCATTGCGCCGGCGAACGCGGTGACACCCAATTGCAGGAACAGGCGGCGCTTCATGGATTTTCCTTGTGGCGGTAATGGAGGCATTGCGATTGGTCGCGCGGTGGATCGCTAACTTACAGTGGCTCGATGTGTGGAAGTGAGCGTAGAAGACGCTAGTTGGGCGCGCACATGCTGACCTTGTTGGGTCCGTAACCTTCGGCAACCCATCCGGCGGCGATCATCGTGGCGCGAACGGCTAGGCTCGTCATGTAGCGATGATTGGTGTCGGCACGCTGGTTCCAGGCGCGGTAGACAGGCGTGGTGTTGGCAGGGCAAGCGCCCGTGCTTGTGTCTGGAAGTGCTATGAAGAACACGTTTGGCGACTCGTAGTCGAAGTACGGCCAAGTCGCCTGCGCGATTTCGCAGTCGCTCTGCGCGGCCGAGTAGAAATGCGAGTCGCCCCAGGCGGGCGGGATGTAGAACCGGCACACGGGACCGAAGCCCGGGGTGGCGGCAACATAGGCATTGAAGACGTATCCCGTGCGCGCCCACCCGCTGAACACCCCGCTGTCGAGCGCCGCGATGTCCGTCACTGACGCCGTCATGAAGTAGTGGTCATGGCCCCGGTGGTAGTACTCCACCGTTGACGCCACGGGCGGGATGCCCATCGTGGCCTGTGCCGCCTTGACGGCGCCGAAGGCATTGAGAATGCCGGCGCCGCAACCCTTGGTCGGGCAATCGCTTCCTACGGCGAACGGCGATGCCGATTGCGCCATCAGGGCCTTGATCTGCGCGGGTTTCAACGCCGGATTGACGGCCAGCATCAGTGCGGCAACGCCCGCGACTTCCGGTGTCGAGAAGCTGGTGCCGTCGGCATACCCGTAGCTGGGATCGGTCGCCACCGTGCTCCCGTCATTCCACGTCGAGGTGATCGAATCGCTGTAGCCATTGCGGGAAATATCGCCGCCGGGCGCGGCGATGTCCATTGCCGTGCTGAAATTGCTGTAGCTCGCCCTCGCGCCGAAGTAGTCGATTGCGGCGACCGTCGAAACGCCCGCGCAGCCGGAGGGCGTGTAGTCGTCTGCGTTCGCGTTTTCATTGCCGGCCGCGACGGCGATGAACACGCCTGCGTCGAGAATCTGGTCGAGCATGGCCTGGACCTGGTCGTCGCATGGGGATTCGCCGCCGACACTCAGGTTGATGACCTTCGCTGGATGCGGATTGGCGGGAACGCCGGGCACCGGCAGGCCGGCCGCCCAGGTCATCGCCTGGAGGATGTCGGAGAAATCGCCGCCGCAGCGACCGAGTGCGCGTACCGGGAGGATGCGCGCGTTCCAGTCGATGCCGGCCATGCCGACGCCGTTGCTTGTGTTGGCCGCGAGCACGCCGGCGACGAGCGTTCCATGCCAGTCGCTGTCTGCGGCGCGTTCCTTGGCGCCGCATTCCCGGGCTGCGGTCCAATCGCCCGGATCGGTGGCATCGGCATCGCGGCCGTCGCCATCGTTGGAGTAGGCGGGGTCGCTTACAAAGTCGTAGCCGGGCAGGACGCGTCCGGTCAGGTCCGGGTGCGGCACGATGCCTGTGTCGACAACCGCGATCACCATGCTGGCGGAGCCCGTTGTGATGTCCCACGCGTGCGTAACGTCGATGCCGGCGAGGAACGTGATTGCAGGGTCCTGGAGATTCCACTGGTCGCCCTGCGCAAGATACGGGTCGTTGGGCCGGAGCATCGTCCGCAGGCGGAAGTCGGGAATCGCGAAACGCGCGACGCCGGATTGTTGCAGTCGCGCGGCGGCGGCCTGCGCCGTGGCCATGTCCACGGCCACGGGAAATTCCACAAGCCAAGCGCCACCAACCGTCGCGCGCGAAACGTGGAGTGACGTACCGGCGGCATCGGACACGGCGACGTCCCGATCCACACCCGGCTTTTCGTTGCGCTGCGATGCTTGTGCCAGCTGCGTATCGGCGAAAGTCACGATTAGGCGGCGCACCGAGGCGGTGTCCGTACCGGCGCTGGCGACCGCTGTCTTGGCGCTGGTCGGTCGCACTCCCGTCCCGCGCGCGATTTCCGCCCACACGACGTCGTCGCGCACGCGCAGCGCGTTGGCAAGTTGCCTGGCGACGGGGGTGCTGACTGGATGCGCGAGTTCGAGGATCGCGTTGCCGGTGGCCGTTACGGTGACACCGGAAAGCGTCTGTCCGAGAGTGCCCTGCAATGAGGCGAGCGCTGCCGTGGAAAGGAGCTGGCCTTCGGCGGGGCGGGCATCGGCGCGAAGGCGCAACACCAGTCGCGACACTTGGGTGGTTCCGGCATCTGCGGCGGCGGCCACGGCCTCAATGGTCGGTTGAACGCCTGCGGCAAAAGCATGATCGGCGAATAGCGGAAGCGCCACCAGCGTCGCAAAAATGATTGTGACCGTTCGTCCGAGGCAAATTGTAAAAAATTCTTTCAAAAAAGCGTCCGTAGTGTGTTTTCGGAAGTTCGGCGCAACGTGGCCCCTGCGCCGCATCGCGGGATTGGACAGGCCGCTTGCTCCCGAGTTCGGCGTCGAGGCTGACCCTCAGGCGGCCCAGTCAAGGATCACCTTGCCGCTCTGGCCCGAAAGCATCTTGGCGAACCCGGCCTCGAACTGGTCGACGGCGAAGTGATGCGTAATGATCGGCGAGAGGTCGAGGCCACTCTGCAGCATCGCGGCCATCTTGTACCAGGTCTCGAACATTTCGCGGCCGTAGATGCCCTTTATCTCGAGACCCTTGAAGATGACCTGGTTCCAGTCGATCGCCATGTTGGCCGGCGGAATGCCCAGCAGCGCCACCTTGCCGCCGTGATTCATGTGTAGCAGCATGTCCGAGAACGCCTGCGGCACGCCCGACATTTCCATGCCCACGTCAAAGCCCTCGGTCATGCGCAGGTCGTCCATCACGTCACGCAGTTTCTCTCGCTCGACATTGACGGCGCGGGTCGCGCCCATTTTCATGGCGAGTCCGAGCCGGTAGTCGTTGACGTCGGTGATGACGACGTGTCGTGCGCCGACATGCCTCGCGATGGCCGCGGCCATGATGCCTATCGGTCCGGCGCCGGTGATCAGCACATCCTCGCCGACGAGGTTGAACGACAGCGCGGTATGCGTGGCGTTGCCGAACGGGTCGAAGATCGACGCCATGTCGTCGGAGATGTCGTCGGGAATCCGGAAGGCATTGAACGCCGGGATGACCAGATACTCGGCGAATGCGCCCTCGCGATTGACGCCGACGCCGACCGTGTTGCGGCACAGGTGACGCCGCCCGGCGCGGCAGTTGCGACAGAAGCCGCAGGTAATGTGGCCTTCGCCTGACACACGATCGCCTACCGCAAAGCCGCGTACCTCCTGTCCGATTTCGACGATTTCGCCGACATACTCGTGGCCGACGTGCATCGGTACCGGAATGGTCTTTTGCGCCCACTCGTCCCACTTCCAGATGTGGATGTCGGTGCCACAGATCGCGGTCTTGCGGATGCGGATCAGGATATCGTTGTGGCCGACTTCAGGCTTCTTCACCTGCGTCATCGTCAGGCCCGGTGCGCGTTCGAGTTTGGCGAGTGCTTTCATCATGGGCGTTGCCTCAGTTTGTCTCGGTTGCCTGCGTTGCGCCAACGGTATGCGTGCCTCAGCGGATTGCGCCCAGGCGCTTGCCGATCCTGGCGAAAGCCTCTATGGCGCGGTCGATTTGTTCTGGCGTGTGCGCAGCGCTCATCTGCGCGCGAATGCGCGCCTTGCCCCGTGGCACCACTGGAAACGAAAAGCCAATCACGTAGATGCCTTCCTCGAGGAGTGCGTCGGCCATCTGCGTGGCCAGGCCGGCGTCGCCCAACATAACGGGAATGATGGGATGCTGGCCCGGCACGAGCGTGAAGCCCAGCGCGGACATTGCGCCGCGGAACCGTTCACCATTTGTGCGCACGCATTGCCGCAACTGCGCCCCCTCGTCGCTGCGCAGCAGGGCCAGTACCTCGAGCGACGCCGCCGCGATGCACGGCGCAAGCGTATTCGAAAAAAGGTACGGGCGGGACCTCTGCCGCAGCAAGTCGACGATTGCGCGCCGACCCGCAGTATAGCCGCCGGACGCACCCCCCAGCGCCTTGCCCAGCGTACCGGTGATGATGTCCACGCGGCCCTCGACGCCGCAGAATTCCGGTGTGCCGCGACCGCCGGCGCCGACAAACCCGACGGCGTGCGAATCGTCGACCATCACAAGCGCGCTATGGCGGTCGGCCAGGTCGCAGATCGAGCGCAAGTCGGCGATGATCCCATCCATCGAGAACACGCCGTCGGTCGCGATCATCTTGAACCGGGCGCCAGCCGCATCGGCTTCCCTAAGCTTGGCCGCCAGGTCGGCCATGTCGTTGTTGCGATACCGATAGCGCTTGGCTTTGCACAGGCGGATGCCGTCGACGATGCTCGCATGGTTGAGTTCGTCGCTGATGATCGCGTCCTCTTCACCGAGGAGCGTTTCGAAGAGGCCGCCGTTGGCATCAAAACAACTGCCGTAGAGGATGCTGTCGTCGGCACCCAGGA
This sequence comes from Betaproteobacteria bacterium, assembly GCA_039932755.1. Taxonomy (GTDB): domain Bacteria; phylum Pseudomonadota; class Gammaproteobacteria; order Burkholderiales; family Casimicrobiaceae; genus VBCG01. The sequence goes on along the minus strand of JBDTPJ010000099.1, from coordinate 3,176 downwards.
ATTCGGCGAGTGCGGCTTCGAGCTGCTTGTGCACGCTCTGGGTACCGCAAATGAAACGTACGGACGCCATGCCAAATCCCCAATGATCGAGACCCTCCGCAGCCGCGCGTAACAGGCGCGGATCGTCGGCCAGTCCCAGATAATTGTTCGCGCAGAAATTGAGGACCTCGCGGCCCCCTGCGATGCGGATGTGCGGCGACTGCGGCGTAGCGATGACGCGTTCGGACTTGTAGAAGCCATCCGCGCGGATCTGGCCGAGCGTGGCGCTTACGTGTCGGAGAAAGGCGTCATTCATGGGCAGGTTCCTGTTGCGTCGGCATTAAGCCGTCCAGCGATACTCGAGGTCCGGTTCGCTCTCCGGCGCTGGACTGATGCCAAGGGCAACGATCGTGAATCCATGTTTTTCATAGAAGGCGCGCGCCGGCGTGTTGCGCTGAAACGTGAATAGGCGCAGTTCTTCGGGCGACATTTCCAGCGCCCTGGCAAGCAACACGGCGCCGATACCCTGACGCTGATTCTCCGGAAATATGGCGAAGTGGCGAATCCAGGGCGCCTGCAAGGCCAGCATTCCCAGCAGTTCGCTCGATCGCGTCGCAACCAATACCTGGCATGTGGTCAGCAGCTGGTCTCGGAAGAAACGTCGCGCGTCCGCCAGCGTGTGGTTCTGTTGTACGTCGTTGTACGTATAGGTGGCGAGATTGGTTGCGTGCCAGCGCGCAACGAGTTCGTCGAAATCGTCGTCGACGTAGGCGCGGATCGAAACCTCAGTTGTGGCGCTCAAGCTTGACGCGTCAACGAAACGGTGCCAATCGTCCCTGCACGCCGGGCGGAAGGAAGCCCAGCACCCATGCACGGGTTGGGTGCCAGAAGGCGGACAACAGCAACAATGCCGCCCCTATGGCGAGCGCGGTAATGGCAAACCCCAGGCTCACGACACCGACTTGCTGGAGCACCGCGCTGAACGCGAACAAAACATAGGTCAGCGCCGAGACCATCAGCGCCCGGCGGTCGGCTGCGAGGGAAACCAACGCAATGGCGACATAGAGGGCGACCACGGCGATGGCCTGCCCCGCATTGACTTGGCCGTGGGTCACGCCCAACGCCGTGAAGATGGGATGGACGATAAGCGGCGCGGCGAGAAGGTGAAGCCAGAACGCGACATCCGAGCGGCGGGTCAGGCGCAACGTGTCGGATGAATCCCACCGCATGGCGAGGCCGAACACGACGAGGCCGGCAACAAACGCGACGGCATTCATCCAGGCGCTGGATTGAGGCAGGACCTGGAGGAGCAATGCAAATGCGCAGCCGACGACCGCTGCCGCACCAGCCGCAACAGTGATCGGAACGCGAAAGCGCCACCAGTGCAGGCACGCGGCCATGGCACCGATCGCGCTGCCCGCAGCGAATCCACCGGACGACTGGGTGGGTAGCATGAAAAAGACCGTAGCCACCACGCCGCCCACAAACGCCAGCAGCAACACGATCGACGGCAGAGCCATCCGGCGCTTGCGCGTAAAGAATTCCGCGAGGAGCCACGCGGCGACGGCGACGCACAAAGCACCAAACCATGCGGCGAACGAGGCGCCGATTCCCGCCAGGGACGCCAGCAACAGCGCGCAGGCAATGACCACGAAGATGTCGTTGAAGCCGGTGATCAGGCGAAAATGCTCCTCATCCACCGCGGGTGCCTTGCGGAGCTGGCCGACGTGCGCACGCAACGCGTTTGCCGCTTCGTCGCTCATCACACCGGCCGCAACCGCGGAGGCAAGGTCTTCTTCGCTGTACATGGTCATTTGACTTTTCCACGAGTGGCCGAAGCGGCACGCCCGTTTCCCGCTATTTTACCGTGATTGTCCAGGCGGCGACCGGTTGGCGACCTGCTTCGCTGGCCGCTGCAAGCAGTGAATCCAGACGGCGGTCGCGGCGCATCCAATCGCTTGCCGCTCTGGCCACTTCTTGGAGTCCGACATGATTGCCGCCCGAATCCATTCCCCAGCCCTCCATGCGGGTCTCCTGTTGGTTGCATGCCTGCTGGCGCTCCTGCCCGGCCACGCCCGGGCCGATTCCTGGTGGGGTGAGCGGATCAACGGTTCGGGTGTCCTGAAGGCCGAGACGCGCGACTTGATTGGCTTTCATGCCATTACCCTTGGTGTGGAGGCCCGGCTGGAACTTCGGCAGGGCGATTCAGAGGGAGTGGTCGTCACCGGCGACGACAACATCATCCCGCTGATCGAGACGGTCGTCGACAATGGAACTCTGAAGATCCGATGGGTCAGCAAGGGCAACTTCTCGGTTCACTACAAGAAGCTGAACATCGTCGTCCATGCCAAGGACATCGACGGACTGTCGGTCGCCGGATCCGGGGACATTCGCGCCGCAAAACTCAAGACCGGAGCCTTGCGCACCGCTATCGGCGGCTCGGGCGACATCACGATCGACAACCTGGAGGCCACATCGCTCAACGTCAGCCTGGCGGGCAGCGGAGACTTGGTCGTTGGGGGGAGGGTGGATACGATGGACGTTTCGCTTTCAGGTTCGGGAGACGTGTCCGCTGCAAAGCTCGACGCGCGGATCGCGAAGGTTTCACTGCAAGGCTCGGGGGACGTCTCGGTGTGGGCCAGGGAAAGTCTCACCGCCACCGTGGCTGGCTCAGGCGATGTTACTTATTACGGCAAGCCGAAGGTCGCCGGAAGCGTGGCAGGCTCGGGCAGCGTCCGACCGGACCGCACGGGATCGTAATGGCGCGCCTACTTGCGCCGAACCAGCAACGACTTCGTGGGGCCGAAAAAAAACAGCGGGAACGCCTCTGCGCCACCGTCAAACAGCGGGTCGGCCAATCGCTCTGGGCACAGGCGTTTGCAAATCGCCTCCAGCGCTTCCTGCACGCGCCAGAACCGTTCCTCATCCGTGCCCGCGGAATTGTCCCAGAGTGCGCAAATCTCCTGATAGGCCCGTTCGTAATCAGGGGCACAGACGTCTTCCAGAAGTCCCATCGCAAAATGGGCGAACTCCACCGTGGGATGCACACGACGGAATCGCTGCAGCAGGCTCAGCAGGCGCGTGCTGATGCCAAAGCGCGTGCTGAGACTCAGGCCCGCGTCGAAATAGTCGACGTAGTGCCACATGAAAGCCGGCACGAAGAGACTCTCGCCCGGCTCCAGGATGCAGGCAAAGCC
>JBDTPJ010000098.1:0-14010 GCA_039932755.1 Betaproteobacteria bacterium | reverse complement strand
CGCGGCGCTTGATCACATCCGCCGAAGTGCGCGACACGCCGCACGGCCGCATCGTACGCACCGCCGGCATCGTCATCGGCCGGCAACGACCCGACACGGCCAGCGGCGTGATGTTCGTGACGCTGGAGGACGAGACCGGCGCCACCAACGTCATCGTGTGGCGCGATCTGTCCGACCGCCAGCGCCGCGAGTTGCTCGGCGCCCGGCTGATGGGCGTGTACGGCCGCGTCGAACGCGAAGGCATCGTGGTCCACTTGCTCGCCGGGCGGCTGGTGGACCTGTCGCCGCTGCTCGGTTCGTTACCGACCCACTCGCGCGATTTCCACTAGGCATGACACGGCCGGCCATCCCGGCTAGCATGAGGCGGCAACTTCGCACCCGCTACCCGCATGCCCTCTCCCGATCCATCCGACAACGACGCACCCCGCGGACTGCTGTTGCCATGGCGCAACGCGTGGCAACGCAACACGCTGCGCTTCGACGCGATCGCCGGTACCACGCTGGCGGCCTATGCCGTGCCGAGTTCGATTGCCTATGCACAACTTGCGGGAATGCCGGTGGCCACGGGCCTGTACTGCTACCTCTTCGCAGGACTGGCTTACGCGCTCTTCGGTACGTCACGACAACTGGCCGTCGGTCCGACATCGGCCGTCGCGCTGACGCTTGCCACTACGCTCGGCGCCATTGCTGTCGGCGACCCGGCACGCTACGCGGAACTTGCCGCGACCACCGCGTTGTTCGTCGGACTCATTGCACTGGGCGCGTGGGCGATGCGCTGGGGCGCCATCGTGCACTTCATCTCGGAAACGGTGCTGACCGGCTTCAAGATCGGCGCCGGCTTCGTCATCGCCGTCAGCCAATTGCCGCTGTTGCTTGGCCTGCCTGGCGGCGGGCATGACTTCATGCGCACGCTTGCGCGCGTCGCCCGCGAACTGCCGCTTGCCCATCCCGCATCGCTGGTGTTGGGGCTCGCAGCACTCACCCTGCTCGTCACGGGGCAGATGAAGCGGCCGCGCTGGCCGATCCCGCTCATGACCGTGGCGTTCGCCATCGCGATGATGTACCTGCCCGGGGTCGATGGACTGGGAATCGCCACGGTGGGCGCCATCCCGGGCGGCCTGCCCGGACTCGCGGTACCCGACTTGGGGCTCATGCAACTCGACACGCTTCTTCCGCTGGCGTTCGCCTGCTTCCTGATTGCGTTCAACGAGGCGAGCGCCGCCGCGCGTCTACTCGCTGCGCGCCACAACTACGCCGTCGATCCGGACCGCGAACTGCTAGGCCTGGCCGGCGCGAACGTCGCCATCGCTTTCGGGCATGGCTTTCCTTCCGGCGGCGGCCTCTCGCAATCGCTGGTCAACGACCAGGCAGGCGCACGCACGCCGCTGTCGCTGGTCGTCTGCTCGGGCTGGATGGCCTTGGTCCTGCTCTTCCTGACCGGACTCTTTACGCGATTGCCGCAGCCATTACTGGCCGCGCTGGTGCTGGCCTCCGTGCAGGGTATGTTCAAGTTCGACGAACTGCGCCAGCTGCGCCGGGTCAGCACGCCCGAATTTGCAATCGCGGTCGTCACCATTGTCGCGGTGCTGGGCCTCGGCATCCTCAAGGGCGTGCTGCTGGCCGCGGTGTTTTCGCTGGCGATGCTGATTCGCCGCCTGGCCCAACCGGAATGCGTGCAGCTCGGCCGTTTTCCCGGCAGCGATCATTTCGCGTCGATGAACCGCTATCCCGAGGCACGGGCGGTGCCCGGCACCGTAATCTTCCGCGCCAACGCAGCGCTGCTATATTTCAACGCGGATAATGTGCGGGAACACGTGCTCGCGGTGATCGACGGCGCTCAAGGGCCGCTACGCCGCATCGTCATCGACCTGTCGTTCTCCACCGAGATCGACCTGTCCACGGCGCGCATGCTGGCTGAACTCGCGCGACGCGTGCGCGCTACTGGCGCCGATTTCCGGATCGCCGAGGCACATTGGCGCGTGCGCGAACTCCTCGCGGAGGAACATTTGAGCCCGCTGGTGGGCGACCTGTCCCGATCGTTTACGGTCGCCGACCTGGTCGACGCGACGACCTAGCGACTAGGGTATCGAAACACCGATGGTGAACAGCGCGGCATTGGTCCCGAGCAGGACGAATTCGCCACAATAGCGCTGCATGCAATAGCCGACGCTGGGAATAATCGCCGGCGCGACGCCCGAGCTGTTGAACGGCACCTTGTTCTGGTATTCGCCGGAGTAGCCGTGCAGGGGACCTGCGGTGACTTTGACATAGAACGGCTGGTGTTCTTCGATCGGCCGCCACAGCAGTCCGCCGAAGACGTATTGCGAAAACTGTCCAAAGGAATTCTGGAACAGCGCGATACCGCCAATCCACTGACCGCCGAGCCACGTTTCCTTGAAGTGATACTCGGCGTCAAACAAATACGACTGCTGATGGTCGGCATCGTAGTGAAAGTGGAGCGTGTAATACGCGAATTGGAAGTAGTAGCGGTCCGTGCGCCACGGCTCTGGCGCATCCCAGGGATTCGTCTCGAAGAGCGGCTTGGCCGGCTCCGCGCTCATCATTGTCGTCGGCGTGGGATCAACCGGCCTCGCAGCGGCCGATCCTGCCTTTGTTGCGGCGTCGCTTGTCAAAGCTGGCGTTCCGGCCTGAGCCAGCGCAAAGGATGCGGGCAGCCACGTCAAAATCGCGACCAGCGTCAGTACGCACAATTTCCGCGCCGCGCATGCCAGCACGCGGCACGAACGTTGGGAGCGGAGTAACGAGTGAGAGTCGGAGTACGAATGGTATTGCGGGGAACCGCAGGGATGAACAGACATGCCACCTCAACGCGCTGATTTTTCATCAGTTTAGCATGGGGACGCGGACCTGGCGCTGCCCGTGGCCGGGTCAGCTCGACGTGACGGGGCACGCATCGGTGGGCGCGATGCGCTCCTTGGCAGCCGCCACGGTGGCGACCGCCGGCAACGGCACACCGTTCTTCACGGCCGTAATCTCGGCCAGGATTGAGACGGCGATCTCTGGTGGCGTGCGGCTGCCGATGTAGAGACCGACGGGACCGTGCAAGCGGGCGATCTCGGCGTCGGTCACGTCGAAATCCCGTAGCCGCTCGCGCCGCTTGGCATTATTCGCGCGCGACCCCAGCGCGCCGACATAGAACGCCGGCGACTTGAGCGCTTCCATTAACGCGAGATCATCCAGTTTCGGGTCATGCGTCAATGCCACGACCGCGCAGCGCTCGTCGAGGTTCAACGCCCGCACGGTATCGTCCGGCATCGTCCGCACCAGCGCGACACCGGGAATGTCCCAGGTCTCCGTGTACTCCTCACGCGGATCGCAGATCGTGACCTGGTAGTCGAGCCCGACCGCAATCTGTGCCAGGTACTTCGACAACTGCGACGCGCCGATCACGAGCATCCGGTAGCGCGGCCCGTGAATCGTCGTCAGCATCTTGCCATCGAACGTGAGACCTTCTGTCGCCTGCGCGGGATGCAGCGCGGCCTCGCCGGTAAGGAGGTCCAGCCGGCGAGTCACGAGCCGGCCCGCCTCGATTTCGCGCAACAGCGCGCGGATGCCCGAGTCGCGCGTCAACGGCTCGACCACGAGCTGGATGGTGCCACCACAGGGCAGGCCGAAGCGGCGCGCCTCATCCGCCGACACGCCGTAAGTTACGGCCTCGCACCGCGTTTGGGTGAGCCCCAGGCGCCGCGTGCGGTCAATGAGGTCGTCCTCGATGCATCCTCCTGAGACTGAACCCGCGACCTGGCCGTCGTCGCGCACGGCAAGCATCGCGCCCTCGGGCCGCGGCGAACTACCCCAGGTTTTCACCACTGTGACGAGCAGCACGCGCCGACCCTCATCCAGCCACGCCGCACTTCGTTTCAGGACATCGAGGTCTACGCTATCCATGTTGTGCCTTTCTCGCCTGCCGGGCCGCCTTGCGCGCTCAGAACCGCACACCGCCTCGAATATAGAGCCAAGCCATGATCGCCAGAATCAACGCCAGCGCGACATAGCGCACCCACGGCACCCCCGCTAATGATCCTCCGCTCGACGCGGCGACTATCGCAGGGGGCATGCCTTCCATGATGGCCGGGGCGAAACTGGAGCTGAACTTGGCGAAGAAGTCGTCGGCGAGTTTGGCCGCGGCACCGTCGATCAGGCGCGATCCGATTTGCGCCAGCTTGCCGCCGACCTGCGCCTTGACCACATAAGTCAAAGTCGTCTGGTTTTCGACAGCGGGAGCGAGCGTGACGCGGGCTTCGCCATTGGCAAATCCCGCCGCGCCGCCCTGCCCCTCGAATTTCAGCGTATAGCCGGTCGGCGGCACGCTGTCCGTCATGCGCATCTTGCCGCTGAATTTCGCCGACACCGGACCCACTCTCGCGGTCACGCTCGCCTGCCATTCATCGTCGCCAATGCGCTCCAGCGACTCGCAGCCCGGGATGCATGACTTGAGCGTTGCAGGATCGTTCAGCGCCCGCCACACCGAATCGACTGGCGCGGGCACGAGTCGCGAGTTGGTCATCTCCATGTTGTTTTCATTTTCCCCGTTTTGTCCTCAGTTTGCTCTCAAGCTGCGAGGGGCACTCCAGCGCGTCCGCGCGAAGCGGGACCCGAAAGAGCCGTCGCGAGCGAAGTCAGGCTCGCCAGATTGTGCACCGGCAGGAAATCATCGACGTGCGGCAGGATGGCACGGATGCCGGCGGGCCGCGCTTCGAAACCGGCGTAGCGCAGGAGCGGATTGAGCCAGATGAGACGGGCGCAGGACCTTGCCAGTCGCTCCACTTCGAATTCCAGGCCAACTCCGGATTCCGCATCGAGGCCATCACTGATCAGCAGCACGACCGCATTCTGACCGAGCAGCCGGCGCGACCAGCGCCGGTTGAATTCGCCGATGCAGGCGCCTATGCGCGTCCCGCCCGCCCAGTCGTTCACCGATTCCGTAACGCGCGCGATGGCAACATCAACGTCACGATGCTTCAAGTGACGGGTGATGTTGGTTAGGCGTGTGCCGAACAGCAAGGTATGCACGCGATGCCGGTCGTTGGTGATGGCGTGGAGAAAATGGAGCAGCATCCGCGCGTAGCGATCCATGGACCCGGAAATGTCACACAGGACGACGAGCGGCGGCGGCCGCCGGACGCGGGTGCGAAAAGCAAGCGGCGCCACGGGGCCGGCAGCACCGGTCATACCCCGCATCGTTGCGCGAAGGTCGATGCGGTGACCGCGCGGGGCCGCACGCGTGCGCCTTACCGGCAATTCCGGCAGTGGTAGCTTGAGTCGTGCCAACATGACCTTGACCTGCGCTAATTCCGCGGTGGTCATGGTGGCGAAATCCTTGGTTTGCAGGATCTCGCGCGGCGAAAAGGTGAATGCCGCGTCCAGTTCCACTTCGTCCTCATCGTTAGGGCGAAGCTCGGGGAGCTTGGGGGGCAGCATGGCCTGCGCCAGGCGCGACGGCAATTCCGGCTCTTCTGTAGCGTCGCCCAAACGCCCATAGACGCGTGGGAGCAAGGCCGCGAGCATTTTCTCGAGCAGCTTGGGATTGCGCCAGAAGAGGTCGAAGGCCTGCTCGAACAACATGAGCTGGTCGTGTCGGGACACCAGCACTGCCGCAAGTGCTTCGCGAAAGTCGGTCTTGTTCGCCACGCCGACCGCCTCGACCGCCGTGATCGCATCGATCACCTTCGCCGGACCCAAGGGAAGTCCCGCGGCACGCAATACGCGAACGAAATGCAATACATTGTCGGCCAGAAAGCCGCGAGGCAGCTGGGTAGCAACGGGGTGAGTTCCGAACGCGTTCAATGTGCAAATCCCAATTCAAACCCTAGGACCGGACTTCGGCGACCAACTTCTCCGCAACTTCCTTGGTGATCGCGCCTACATCATCCTGATACTTGAGCAACACGCCGAGGGTATCAATCACCGTATGCGGATCCAGCGCAATGCGGTCGAGCGCAAGCAACGCTTCCGCCCAATCCAAAGTTTCGGCGATGCCCGGCGCCTTGAAGAGGTCCATCGAACGCAAGCGCTGCGTGAAGGCGACAATTTCGCGCGCGAGGGATTCGGGTGCGCGGGGACATTTGCGGCGCAGGATCGCGAGTTCGCGCGCCGCGTCGGGATAGTCGACCCAGTGATACAGGCAGCGGCGCTTGATCGCGTCGTGGATTTCGCGCGTGCGATTCGACGTGATGACCACGATGGGCGGCGTCTTGGCGACAATCGGCCCCAATTCGGGAATGGAAATCTGGAAGTCGGACAGCACTTCGAGCAGGTAGGCCTCGAACGGTTCGTCCGTTCGGTCCAGTTCGTCGATCAGCAGGACCGGGGCGACGCCATCATCGGGATCAATTGCCTGCAGCAGCGGCCGCTTCAACAGGAAGCGCGGCGCGAAGATGTCGCGCGCGAGGCCTTCCCGGTCGGCGCTTCCCGAAGCCTCGGCCAGCCTTATCTCGATCATCTGCCGTGGATAGTTCCACTCGTAGACGGCCGACGCCGTATCGAGGCCCTCGTAGCATTGCAGGCGCACCAGCGAACGCCCAAGGCCAGCCGCCAGAACCTTGGCGATCTCGGTCTTGCCCACACCAGCTTCGCCTTCGAGGAACAGCGGCCGCTGGAGCTTGAGGGCGAGGAAGACGGCAGTCGCCAGGCGCCGCTCGGCAACGTAGTCGTTCGAAGTCAGCAGCTCGAGCGTGGCATCGACGCTGGCGGGCAGCGTGGCAATTGGGGTTGTCATGGCGGAACGAAATTGGATAGTTTGATTGAGACTGGAAGTGGGCGATGCCGGAGGACAGTCATTGTAATGTGGACGCCGGATTGCCGCAGCGAACCCCGCAGGACGAGGGGCATCAGGTCGGCTGGGGCCAGTATCCAAAACGGGAATATTCGCCTTGCAGTTTGCTTGCGCGTCATGAATCGATGGCCGAGAATTCGATGGAAAGCTGACCTGAGGGGTGGGAATATCCCGGCCGGGTCCGATTCACCAACACTGGGGTTCCAAATGAATAGCAAATCATGGCTTCTAGTGATAGCAGCAGTTGGGCTGGCAACCGGTTGCGCCACAGCGCCGGAACCCGTGAAACCGGCCCAGGGCAAGGCGGTCTCGCGCACTTTTGAAGGGGAGGATCTGGCGGGATTCAATCCGCTGCAGTTTGCGAAGCCCGACAGGTTCAGGGTCAACATCTTTGTCGACGGGGACGAGCTTCTGACCCTGGACCAGGAGCCCGTTCGTCGGTCGAACACCGACACTTCCGACGTCAAGCTCGTGTGGCTGCTCGAGCAGGACCCTGCAGGATCGTTGGTAAAATATGTTTTCCCCGATGATGCTGCGATCCGCATGGTGCAGACCTCCGGCAGCACGACGCCCACCGCGTGCGGGAAAGAATCACCCAAGAAATTTGTCTGCAAATACACACGTAACGGTCCCGCGACGTGGAAATACACGGTTCGGGTAACGAACATGGTGACTGGCATCCCACTGACGATCCTTGATCCCTCGATGATCCAGAAATGATCAGTATTGATCATCCTGGATGTGTTGTTCCAGGAAATTGCTGCTTTCGGTGATTGCCGTATCGTACTTGAGCGCACGACCCGCCACCTCGGCAGCGCTGAATGATGCATTGCCGAGCACATCGCGCGCCTTTTGAATCAAGGGTACAAGAAAGGCTTCGTCCGCGGGGTCGCGGCGCAGCCCGGTCTCGGTTGCCTGGGCCTCCGCCGCGCCAAATAGGCGCGCGGCCAACGCCCATTTCCTTTGCGATGCGGCCAGGCCCGCAGTCACTTCGATAGCACTTACGCCCGCAGGGCGGGAACCCACTTCGCGTGCGATCGCAATCACTCGGCGCAACAGGGAGCGGGCGTCGTCGCCGGAATTCAAGCTGATTGCGACCATCGCAAGGTTGAGTTGGGCGATGGCGACAAACTCGCGATCACCAAGCTCCAACGCCAGCGCCAACGCCTCTTCGTATAGCGGCTTTGCTGTGTCGAGTTCGCCGACCAGTCGGTGGAACTGCGCGAGACCATTCGTCGCGACAGAAATTTCCAGCTTGTCACCCTGCTCGCGCGCCAGCGCAAGCGCCTCCACGATGTGGCGTCGCGCCGCGTCGAAATTCCCGCATCCGAGCGCAGAAAGCCCCAGCAGGGACAATGCCGCCTCGGTTTGCGCAGGTGAGGCCTGTTCACGCGCGATCGCGAGACTTTCTTCCAGGTAGTCGGTCGCCTCGTCGTAGCGACCCATGAAATAGCAGACCTGGCCGGCATTGAAGAGACCCCGGCACCGGACGGTGTCTCGCGCGGCCGCGTCTGGATGCGAGAGCGCCTCTGTGGTCAGGCGATAGCTCAAACCAAATTGCCCACCGTTTAGCAAGTACAGCTTCATTGAATTCGCTAGCCCCAACGCGGGTTGCCCTCCAGCGTCGGATTGCAAGCACCACGCGTGCGCCGCGAGCAGATTCTCCCGTTCCGGATCCAGCCGGGCAAGCCATGCTCCCGGGTGCGGACCTGCCAGTTCGGGTCGGGCCCGCTCCGCAAGGGCCAGGAAATACACGAGATGCCGCGCGCGCGTATCTTCATCGTCGCGCGACGCCAACAGCAGCTCGTGCGCGTATTGCCGCACTGTTTCAAGCAGCCGATAACGTCCGTCCGTTGCGTCAACTTCGACCAGTGATTTGTCGACAAGCTCGCCAAGCAGGTCCAGTACCGAAGTTTCGTCGCAGTCACCACCTGCAGTGACCGCCTCCGCAGCCTCGAGCGTCCAGCCGCCGGCAAAAACCGCCAACCTGCGCAGGAGCAACTTCTCTGCGTCGGTCAGCAAGTCGTAACTCCAGTCGATCATCGCTCGAAGCGTCTGCTGCCGTGGTTCCGCCGTTCGATCGCCGGTCGTCAGCAAGCGGAAGCGATCGGTGACACGGGACGCGATCTGCTCCACTGACAACGTGCGCACGCGCGCGGCGGCGAGTTCGAGTGCGAGCGGAATGCCATCGAGTCGCCGGCAGATTTCGACGACGTTCGCGGCATTCAACTCGCTCAGCTTGAACGAAGGCTGTATGGCCGTTGCGCGTTCCGCAAAAAAACGCGCCGCTTCGAATTGCAACATCGAATCAACAGAGACGTGAGCTTCCGGCAGCGGTACCGAAAGCGATGGCACCGGATAGATGGATTCGCCGGCGATATTCAACTGTTCGCGGCTGGAACAGAGGATTCGAGTCTTGGCACCCGCCTGCAGCAATTGTTTCGCCACTTCGGCGCACGCCGGCAGCACATGCTCGCAATTGTCCAGCACGAGCAACAGCTTCCGGTCCCGCACGTATCCAACCAAGGCTTCCGAAAGCGTCCGATCCGGCTCGTCCTTGACACCGAGAACCGAGGCAACGGCTTGCTGCAGGAGCTTGCCATCGGCAATGGGCGCCAACTCGACCAGCCAGACACCGTCGGGATAGTCATTGACGACATCCGCCGCAACTTGCAGCGAAAGCCGCGTCTTGCCGATGCCGCCGATGCCGGTCAGCGTCAGCAACCGGGACTTTGCCAGCACGGCCTTGATTTCAAGCTGCTCGCGTTCGCGACCAATGAACGTCGTAACCTGCTGCGGCAGATTGTTCGGCACCGCTTCGAGCGACCGGAGCGCCGGAAAGGTGGCGCGCAGCCTGGCATGCTGGACCTGGTACACGGGTTCCGCACCGGACAGGTCTCGCAGCCGTACGGCGCCAAGGTCGAGCAGCGACGCGCCGTCGGGTAGGCGATTGTGGAGGAGATGGGCAACGGCCAGCGAAAGCAGCACCTGGCCGCCGTGCGCAGCGTTCATAATGCGCGCGGCGCGGTTGACGGCGCTGCCGAAGTAGTCGCCATCGCGGCGCTGGATTGCGCCGGCGTGAATGCCGCAACGGACGCGAAGCGTAAGGACATCGTCAGGCAGGGATTCATCGAGCGCCATCTGGAATTCCAGAGTAGCCACCAGTGCATCGCGCGGATCGTCAAAGGCCGCATGCATGCCATCGCCGGTGGACTTCACGACCACGCCATGATTTCGCACGACGGCTTCGCGCAGGATCCGGTCATGCCGGGCGAGCGCAGGCGCCATCCGCTCCGGGTCGTTCTCCCAGAGTTGGGTGCTGGACTCGATGTCCGTGAAAAGGAACGTCGTGATGGCGGAGTGTTCGATCACGGCAGTGGCCGATACGGTTGTGCGCCTGGATTAGCTTGCGTGGAGCCCCATTGCGAACGCGAGTATTTCGGGTCAGGGGCCATTGGTCAACCAACGGGTGGGTCGCACACGCAAAAGTCGGCGGTCCGAAGGGACGCCGCCCTACGGCGCGTCGATACACCGTTCACCCAAAGCCCAGAAGCGAACACCGCCGGGAGTGGCGTGCACTCCCGGCGGCTACGGCAAGTCGCGCGGTGGGACCTAGGACTTGTAGAACACGTAATCCGCTTGGTACGGAACCAGCTTCTTCACGCCGTCCGAGGATGAAGTGCACACCTCCGACGGCGCGATGCCGCCCTTGGTATTCACGCGCTGGATGTAGGTGACGCCCGACATGGCGCCCATGCCCGTCGCCGGCTCGGGGAGCATGCAACACGCGGCCAGGGCCGCGGCAATTGATTGGCGCATCTTCGTTCCTTCGCAGGGAGGGGCACGGGGCCCAACGTCTGCCGGGCCTGACGCAACCATGGCCTCTGCCGACATTGCGCGGCCGCAAACGAAGCGGGCGGTGCCGCTGCCATCGTCCGCCCTCATCGTCCTAAACGGTCCTTAGCCGCAGGCCGCCACCGCCCGTGCCGCCATCACCGAAACGAGGTGCGCGCGGTAGGCAGGTGACCCGTGCAGGTCACCGTTCAAATGGGTTGGGTCGATCTTCACCGCACGAGCGGCATCGGCCGTAAAACTCTTGGTCAAAGCTTGTTCCATCGCGGTGGCGCGATGCACCGACGGCGCGGCGCCGGTCACCGCCACGCGCACGCCGCCCGCGGTCTGCGCGACGAACACGCCGACCAGCGCAAAGCGCGACGCGGGCTGCGGAAATTTCATGTAGGCCGCCTTCGTGGGGATCGGAAAACTGACCGAAGCAATCAGCTCGCCGTCCGCGAGCGCCGTCTCGTACATGCCTTTGAAGAAATCGTCAGCGGCGATAGCACGCTTGTTGGAGTTGACGGTCGCACCCAGCGCCAATAGGGCGGCCGGAAAATCCGCCGCCGGATCGTTGTTGGCGAGCGAGCCGCCCAGCGTGCCCATGTTGCGGACCTGCCGGTCGCCGAGGCCTTCGGCGAGCGCAGCGAGCGCCGGAATGGCACCCTTCACCACGTCGGACGCGGCCACCTCGGCATGGCGGGTCATGGCGCCGATGACGATGGCGTTGCCTTCTTTTCGGATGCCCTTCATTTCCTGAACATTGGCCAGGTCGACCAATGCGCCAGGGACAGCCAACCGCAACTTCATGGCGGCCACCAGGCTCTGGCCGCCGGCCAAGGGCTTGCCGCCGGTTTGCGCGAGCAATTCCACGGCATTGGCGAGCGAATCGGCCATGTGCAGTTCGAATGCGTACATGTGGGGCTCCTGTCAGGCGCGGGCGGATTGGATGGCTTGCCAGACGCGGTGCGGCGACGCCGGCATATCGATTCGCGTGACGCCGACCGCGGCCAGCGCATCGTGCACGGCATTCATCATGGCCGCGGGCGCGCCGATCGCACCCGCCTCGCCACAGCCTTTGGCGCCCAGCGGATTGTGCGTGCACGGCGTGACCTGAGTGGAAACTTTGAACGAAGGGACATCGTCTGCACGCGGCAGCGCATAGTCCATGTAGCTGCCGGTCAGCAATTGGCCACTGTCCGGGTCATAGACGCATTGTTCAAGCAACGCCTGGCCAATGCCCTGCGTGAGGCCGCCATGCACCTGGCCGGCAACGATCATCGGATTGATGATGTTGCCGAAGTCGTCCGAGGCCGTGAAATTGACCACCTTGCACACACCCGTTTCGGGATCGATCTCGACCTCGCAGATGTGCGTACCCGCCGGATAGGTGAAATTGGTCGGATCGTAAAACGCCGTTTCGTCGAGGCCGGGCTCCAGCTTGTCCAGAGGATAGTTGTGCGGCACGTATGCGGCGAGCGAGACTTCCGCAAACGCCTTGCTGCGATCGGTACCGGCTACGGTGAATTTGCCGTCCTTGAACTCGATGTCGCCTTCCGCGGCCTCGAGCAGATGCGCCGCGATTTTCTTGCCCTTGGCGATCACCTTGTCCAGCGCCTTCACGATGGCCGTGCCGCCCACCGAAAGCGAGCGCGAGCCATAGGTGCCCATGCCGAAGGGTATGCGCCCCGTGTCGCCGTGCACCACCTCGACATTGCCGATGTCGATTCCCAGCCGGCCGGCGACGATCTGCGCAAAAGTGGTCTCGTGCCCCTGCCCGTGGCTGTGCGAACCGGTGAACACCGTCACGCTTCCCGTCGGATTGACGCGCACTTGTCCCGCCTCGAACAATCCGGCACGCGCGCCCAGCGCGCCCGCGACGTTCGAAGGTGCGAGTCCGCACGCTTCGATGTATGACGCGTAGCCCAAGCCGCGCAACTGCCCGCGCTTTGCCGCCTCCGCCTTGCGCGCGGGAAAGCCCGCAACATCGGCGACCTTCATCGCATCGTCGAGCGTTGCATCGTAGTTGCCGATGTCGTAGGTCAGCGCAACGGGTGTGGCGTAGGGAAAGTTGCGGATGAAATTGCGCCGCCTGATCTCGTCCTGGGCAATGCCGGTATCCACGGCGGCCTGGTGCACGATGCGCTCGACGACAAACGTGGCCTCGGGCCGGCCGGCGCCACGATACGCATCCACCGGTGCCGTATTGGTGAACGAGGCGGTCACTTCGCAGAAGATCGCGGGCGTCGTGTATTGGCCAGCGAGCAGCGTGGCGTACAGGATGGTCGGGATGCAGGACGCGAACGTTGACAGGTAGGCGCCCATGTTGGCGGTGGTCTGCACCTTGAGCGCCAGGAACTTGCCGTCCTTGTCGATCGCGAGTTCGACATGGGTCACATGGTCGCGGCCATGCGCATCGGTGAGGAACGCTTCACTGCGATCCGCCGCCCACTTGATGGGGCGATTGATTTTCTTCGATGCCCACACCAGCGCCGTCTCCTCGGCGTACAGGTAGATCTTGGACCCGAAGCCACCACCGACATCCGGCGCAATGACGCGCACCTTCGACTCTGGCAATCCGAGCACAAAGGCCGTCATCAATAGGCGCTCGACGTGCGGATTCTGGTTGGACACGTACAATGTATAGGATTCGTCAGCGCGACTGTACGAAGCCAGCGCCGCGCGCGGCTCAATGGCATTGGGAATGAGCCGGTTGTTGATGATGTCGAGCTTGGATACGGTGGCCGCCTTGGCAAAGGCCGCCTCCACCGCCGCCTTGTCGCCCAGCGACCACGTGTAGCACTTGTTGCCCGGCGCCTGCTCGTGGATCTGCGGCGCGCCATCCTGCAGCGCGGCGACACAGTTGACCACCGCCGGCAGCACGTCATAGTCAACGTCGATCAGTTCCGCCGCGTCCTTGGCCTGGTTCACGGTTTCCGCGATCACCAGCGCCACCTGGTCACCGACATGGCGCACCTTTCCCTGCGCGAGCACAGGATGTGGCGGCTCGTTCATTGGCTTGCCGTCGGTGCCGGTGATGAGCCAGCCACAAGGCAAGCCATTGACCCCGGTCAGATCGTCGCCGGTGAAAATCGCGACTACGCCCGGCGCCGCCTTGGCCTTGGTCAGGTCGACTTTGCGAATCTTTGCGTGCGCATGCGGCGAGCGCAGGAAATAGCCGCAGGTCTGATGCGGAAACGTCACGTCGTCCGTATATTGCCCGGCCCCAGTGAGGAAGCGCATGTCTTCCTTGCGCCGTACGGATTGGCCGATCACGCTTGTTTCAGTGGCGCCCATGCTCGCTGCTCCCGTCGGTCCAGTTCCGTTGCCCACTCATTTGCCCACTCATTTGCCCACTCATTTGCCCACTCATTTGCCCA
>JBDTPJ010000097.1:0-14090 GCA_039932755.1 Betaproteobacteria bacterium | reverse complement strand
CCCATTGCGGGATCCGGCACGCCGTTGCCACCAGTCCTGGGAATCGCCTCCCTAAACAACAATACGCAAAAGGGAGGCAGCATTGTCTGGACACACAACATCACGCCCTCGGTGACCTCCAATCTGACACTGACCGTGCTGCAAACGGATGCCAATTCGCCGTTTACGGCACGAACGAACCAAGGCAATGTCGATTTGACGGTCACGTCACCACTGTCGGCGCGCACGTCGGTATTCGCAGGTGCCCGATACCAGGTATTTCGCCCCAACTTCCAACAGGGCTACTACGAAGCGGCGATTTTCGCCGGATTGAATTACACCTTCAGGTGAAAGTGCGATGTACGAATCATTTTATGGGCTGACCGGCAAGCCGTTCCAGCTCAACCCCGACCCCTCGTTCTACTTCGGTAGTCGCGGCCACAAGCGCGCCTTCGCCTACCTTGAGTACGGCCTGTACCAAAGCGAGGGGTTCATCATCATCACCGGCGAAATCGGTGCCGGCAAGACGACGATCGTGCGCAGCTTGCTGGAGCAGCTCGACCCGGGCAAAGTAGTCGCCGCCCAATTAGTCAGCACGCAGCTCGACGCCGACGACATGCTGCGCGCGGTAGGTGTCGCGTTCGGCCTGCCGGTGCGTAACGTTGACAAGGCCATTTTGCTGGCCTCGCTGGAGGCATTTCTGTGCCAGCTCGCCGTGGACAAGAAGCGCGCCTTGCTCATCGTGGACGAGGCGCAGAACCTCACCAACCGGGCGGTGGAAGAACTGCGCATGCTTTCCAATTTTCAGTTGGGTGACCAGGCGCTGCTGCAGAGCTTCCTGGTTGGCCAGCCCGAATTGCGGGACATGATGCAAAGTCCGGCCATGCAGCAATTGCGGCAGCGGGTCATCGCCTCATACCATCTGGGGCCACTCGACCTGGCGGAAACCCAGGCCTATATCGAACACCGGCTGCATCACGTCGGATGGAAAGACGATCCGCATTTCTCGCCCGACTGTTTCGAGTTGATCCACGCGCTGACCGGAGGCATTCCCCGCCGGATAAACTCTTTGTGCAATCGCCTGCTGCTCGCTGCCTACCTGTCGGAAAAGCATGCGTTGGAACCCGCCGATGTCCAGGCTATTGCGCGCGAGATCAATGAGGAACTTGGACCGGAGGGTGGCTTGAACGCGGTTTCCGTCGTCGACGGGTCAAATGGATCGACGACCGAACTTTCCGTACCCTCGCGTTCGGAAACCAGGATGTGGCATCTGCATTTCGAGAAGATCGAGGAACGCATCGACCGGTTGGAGCGGACGGTGGGTGCCGCCGTCGACCTGCTGCATGACCTTTTGCATCCCGAAAAGGCCAACACCAAGCCGGGTACACCCGTAGGCCGCTGATGGACGGCGAAGCGAAGCCCGCCGGTCCGCTCGTCTGTATTGTCGGCGCGCGGCCCAATTACATGAAGATGGCGCCGCTGGTGAAGGCATTCACCCGTCAGCGCGGTCTTCCCAATGTCGTGCTCGTGCATACAGGACAGCACTACGACGTAGCAATGAACGAGCGGCTGTTCGCCGATCTCGAGTTGCCCGCCCCGGACATCAATCTTGAGGTCGGTTCCGGAACTCACGCGGTACAAACCGCGGAGATCATGCGGCGCTTCGAGCCAGTGCTCGACGATCTCCAACCCAGCTGCATTGTCGTCGTGGGTGATGTCAATTCGACACTGGCCTGCAGCCTGGTTGCCACCAAGAAGAGCGTGCGGGTCGTTCACGTCGAGGCCGGGCTGCGCAGTTTCGACCGCGGCATGCCGGAGGAAATAAACCGGATACTTACCGACCAGGTTTCTGACTTGCTTTTCACGTCCGAGCGCGCCGCGGCCGTCAACCTGACGCGCGAGGGCATTGCGCTGGAACGAATCCGCTTTGTCGGCAATGTGATGATCGATTCGCTGCTGTTTCACCGCGGTCGGGCCACTGCGCCCGCTGCGACGCTGGCGCAGGAGGGCATCGACGCGGCCTATTTGGGCGACACGAACGGATACGGCGTAGTCACATTGCATCGCCCGTCCAATGTGGATTCGGCGACCGCGCTACGCGAGGCGCTCACCTTGCTGCGCGACATTGCGGCGAGAGTCCCGTTGATCTGGCCTGTGCATCCGCGCGCGAAGGCGAACATCGACCGCTTTGGATTGGCGCCGCTGCTTGCGGACTCCCGTATCGCGTTATTGCCGCCCCAAGGCTATCTCGAGATGCTCGGCCTGCTCTCGCACGCCAAGCTTGTCCTCACTGACTCTGGTGGCATCCAGGAGGAGACGACCGCGCTGGCCGTGCCTTGCCTGACGATGCGCGAGAACACCGAGCGCCCGATCACCGTGGACCAGGGCACCAACACGCTTGTCGGACGCGACCGTCCGCTTGCGGTGCAGTGTGTCGACGATATCCTCCGTAGCGGCGGCAAGCGGGGCCGCACCCCCGAATTCTGGGATGGGCACGCTGCCGAACGCATCGCGCAGGATCTGCACGGTTGGCTTGGCACAACCGGCGTCGCGCGCGAAATGGCCCACGCATGAACGCCCAATTCGCTTCCGATGGCGGCATGGTTAACGCGCTCACGATCGACGTTGAGGACTACTTCCAGGTCTCGGCGTTCGCCGCACACATCCCCAGGGACTCGTGGGACACGTTGCCGTGCCGGGTCGAGGCCAACATGGACCGCATATTGGCGCTGCTGGAGGAACATGGCGCGCGGGCGACGTTCTTTACGCTGGGCTGGATAGCGGAGCGCTATCCCGATTTGGTTCGCCGCATCGTAGACTCAGGACACGAACTGGCCAGCCACGGCTATGAACACGCCCGCGCCAGCGCGCAGGGATACGGACAGTTCCTCGCCGACATCCGCCTGGCCAAGGCGGTCCTGGAAGACATTGCGGGGGTCCCGGTCAAAGGCTACCGCGCGCCCAGTTTTTCGATCGGTCCGGCGAACGAGTGGGCCTTCGATTGCGTTGCGGAAGCCGGATACAAGTACAGTTCCAGCGTGTACCCGATCCGTCATGATCACTATGGCGCACCCGACTCGCCGCGATTCGTGCACGAAGTGCGCCCGGGATTGCTCGAGGTCCCGGTGACCACGGTGCGCGCCTTGCGTTCGAACTGGCCGGCGGGTGGTGGTGGCTACTTTCGATTGCTGCCCTACGGACTTTCCCGCTGGTCCATCCGCCGCGTGAACGCCGTGGACAACCAGTCTGCGATCTTCTACTTTCACCCATGGGAACTCGACCCCGAGCAGCCGCGCGTGAGCGGGCCCGGATACAAGGCGCGGTTCAGACACTATCTCAATTTGAAGCACATGGACTCCCGTCTGCGTCGCCTGTTGTCCGACTTCCGATGGGATCGTGCGGACCGCGTGTTCCTGAATGGCGCTGGCTGATGAACACCTCTGCCGTGACTGCCGCGTGTCCTGAACATGCGGCTCAAACAGTCGGCGTAAGGTTCGCTAGGGACTCCGATGGCGCCGCCTGGGACACGTTCGTCCAGCAGTGTCCTGATGCCACTTTTTTTCATCGCTTTGGATGGCGGCAAATCATCGAAGGCGTTTTCCGCCATCGGACCCACTATCTCGTTGCGGAGCGCGACGGAGTTGTAAGCGGCGTCCTGCCCTTGGCGGAAGTGAAAAGCCGGATGTTTGGCCACTCGCTGACATCGCTGCCGTTTTGTGTCTACGGCGGCCCGGCGGCCGACGACGAGCAGTCCGAGCGAGCACTGATCGAGGAAGCGACACGACTGGCACAATCGCTTGGGGTCGAGCATCTTGAACTTCGCAATCGGCGCGCCAAGTGTCCGACCTGGGCGCACCAGGACATATACGTCACGTTTCGCCGCGACCTGCTCCCGGAAACTGAAGCCAATCTTTCGGCGGTCCCGCGTAAGCAGCGCGCGATGATCCGCAAAGGCATCAAGCACGGATTGCGCGGTGAGATCGATTCGTCGGTCGAGCGCTTCTTCGCCCTTTACGCCGACAACGCCCATCGGCACGGCACGCCGCCATTTGCCAAGGAATATTTCGTTCGTCTCAGGAAGGTTTTCGGCGATGATTGCGAAGTGCTGATCATCGTCGATGCGCAAGGGCGACCCGTGAGCGGCGTCATGAGCTTCTACTTCCGGGATGGAGTACTTCCCTACTATGCCGGGGATACTGTCGCAGCACGCGATCTCGCGGCCAATGACTTCAAGTATTGGGAGCTCATGCAGCGCGCGTGTGCTCGCGGTCTGCGTGTTTTCGACTATGGCCGGAGCAAGCAAGGAACGGGCTCCTACGATTTCAAGAAGAACTGGGGCTTCGAACCGGTACCGCTGTCCTATGAATTCCGCCTGCTCAAGCGCGAAACGGTGCCGCAAAACAATCCACTCAATCCCAAATATCGGACGCTGATAGCGATCTGGCGGCGCCTGCCGCTGCCGGTGGCCAATGCGCTGGGGCCCCGAATTGTTCGAAACCTGGGCTGATCCTCGCCACCATGGAATCCCTGCTGTTTCTCGTCCACCGGATCCCCTTTCCTCCGAACAAGGGGGACAAGGTGCGTTCGTTCCATCTGCTCGAGTTCCTCGCCTCGCGCTACCGGGTTCACCTCGGTACGTTTGTCGACACCGTGGACGACGTGGTGCACATTCCCCGGTTGCAGGAGTATTGCGCTTCGTTCAAGGTGGCCGAAATTCGGCCCGCGCTCGCCCGTATGCGCAGTCTTTCCGGATTGT
Organism: Betaproteobacteria bacterium; assembly: GCA_039932755.1. GTDB lineage: Bacteria > Pseudomonadota > Gammaproteobacteria > Burkholderiales > Casimicrobiaceae > VBCG01. The sequence continues at coordinate 9,355 of JBDTPJ010000097.1, read as the reverse complement.
TGACCGATGAGGCGCTGACACTTCGCTACTATAGAAACGCCATGCTGGCCGACTGGGTGCAGACGATCGTGCGCGACCAGCACATCACCCGGGCGGTCGTGTTTTCCTCCGCCATGGTCCCCTATGTGCTGAACCTCGCGAATCTGCGGGTCGTCGTCGATTTCGTCGATGTGGATTCGGCGAAGTGGGCGCAGTACGCACAATCGCGGTCGTGGCCACTGTCGATGATCTACAGGCGTGAAGGCGCGCGACTCCTTGCATTCGAGCGCGCCGTGGCCAATCGCACCGAGGCAAGTGTCTTTGTAACCCCCGCGGAAGCGCAACTATTCCGCACGCTGGCGCCGGAAAGCGCCCAACGCATCCGCTATGCCCAAAACGGGGTCGATACCGAGTACTTTTCACCCGACCACGCACTGCCCAATCCCTTCCCGGCCGACGAGGACGCCATCGTCTTTACCGGCGCGATGGACTATTGGCCGAACATCGATGCGGTGATCTGGTTTGCGCAGGAGGCGCTGCCGAAAATCGTGGCCCAGCGACCCAACGCCCGCTTCTACATTGTCGGCATTCAACCTTCTTCTGGGGTGCAGGCACTCGCGAAAGACCCGCGAATTGTCGTCACCGGACGCGTGCCCGATGTGCGGCCGTACCTCAAGCATGCTCGTGTCGTGGTTGCCCCGCTGCGCGTCGCGCGTGGCATCCAGAACAAGGTACTCGAGGCCATGGCCATGGCGCGTCCCGTGGTGGTCTCCGCAGCTGCAGCGGGCGCCCTGTCCGGCGTGCCGACCATTGATTTCGACGTGGCGAGCGACATACCTGAATTCATCAGCAAGACACTCGGGCTGATGAATCGCGAACGCGGCAACACTATGGGCCGCACGGCCCGGCAGCGTGTCCTGGCCGATTACGACTGGACGGCCAATCTCACGCCGTTCGCCACGATACTCGACGGCCGCGCCGACGCACCTGCGGCAGAGGGCGCCAACGCGGCCCGACATGGCGCAGCCGAGGAAGTTCGCGATGCCGGATAATCACACGGCGACGCCGGCGGTATCGCCGCACGAAGTGGCCCCGGTGGCAACACCGCGGGAGGTGGAGGTGGCGGAGGCCCGGACGGCGCCGCAGAGCGGCCCGGGCATTGCGCTCACTGTCGTTCTGTTGCTCGCGTGGGTGCTTGTGCTCTACCTGCCCACGACCCTTTCGATGGTGTCGATCTGGGAGCGCTCGGAAACCTTTGCGCACGGCTACGTCGTGTTTCCAATTTTCCTGTACTTGCTCTGGCGGCAACGGAGTGAATTGGCAACCATCGAGCGCCAACCCTGCGCCCCCGCATTAATAGGCCTGTTGGGTGCGGGCGCGGTCTGGCTCGTCGGCGAGTGGGTAAGCGCAGCGGCCGTATCGCAACTGGCGATGGTCGCCATGGTTCCCTTTGCCGTATGGGCAGTCCTGGGCACGCGCGTTGCGGCCAGCCTTTGCATTCCGTTGTTTTTTTTGTTCTTCGCGGTGCCGTTCGGCGAATTTTTAATTCCATATATGATGAACTGGACCGCTGACTTTACCGTGGCAGCGATCCAGGCGAGCGGCGTGCCGATCTATCGCGAAGGCAACTACTTCATGATTCCTTCCGGGCGGTGGTCCGTCGTGGAAGCCTGCAGCGGATTGCGCTATCTCATCGCATCATTCATGGTCGGATGCCTGTATTCGTACCTGACTTACCGATCCACAGCTCGGCGTATAACATTTATCGTGGCCTCGATTGTCGTCCCCATCGTCGCCAACTGGTTGCGCGCTTACATAATCGTGATGCTGGGCCATCTGTCCAACAACCGTATTGCCGTGGGTGTGGATCACCTGATCTATGGCTGGGTCTTTTTCGGCATCGTGATGGCCCTTCTGTTCCTGGTCGGATCGCGCTGGCGCGAGGATGATCTTCCCGCTCCGGCATCCGGCGCCACCACCGCATCCATGGTTCAGCCGATAAGCAACGGTGTGCGTCCGTATCGGCGGATATGGCCGATGCTGCTAGCCGTCGCGGCATTGACCGCAATGTGGCCACCACTACAGACGTCGCTGGACCGCGGACCCAAAGGCATGGGCGCGCATGTTGAACTGGCCCGATTGGGTGATCACAGTGGCTGGGTCAGTGTCCCGGGATCGGTATCTGACTGGCGGCCGGACTTGTCCGGCGCAAGCGCCGAGCTGAGACAGACATTTGTCAAGGACGGACGTGAGGTGGGACTGCACGTGGCGATCTATCGCGACCAGACCCGGGAGGCGAAGGCGATCACCTCGACCAATCAGCTGGCGCTGACCAGCAACCAGCGGTGGAAGCAGGTTGGCGCAAATGTGGCATCTGCCACCATTGACGGTCAGCCATTCAGTGTGCAAGTCGCCCAGCTCGCAGGCCCGCTGCAACGGCTCGCCGTGTGGCAATGGTTCTGGGCAAACGGACGCGAAACGTCGAGCGAATTTCTCGCCAAGCTCTACCAGGCGCTCTCGGTCATCCAGGGGCACGGCGATCCGGTGGCCTGGGTGGTGGTCTACGCGCCGATCGGCAACAGCGCGGAGAAAGCGGACGCCACGCTGCGTGAATTCACGACCGATATGCACGGTGTGATCGATGCGGCGCTGCGCAAGGCGGTGGCGCCATGAGTACCGATATGTCCACTCCCACAACCCCTTCTGCAACCACATCTTTGCAGGCCACTTCCGTCGGCGGCCGCGATCCGCGTCCATTGATCGCGCATGTGGTTTATCGCTTCGACGTTGGCGGCCTGGAAAACGGTGTGGTCAACCTGATCAACCGCTTGCCGCGCGAGTCCTATCGGCACGCAGTCGTGTCGCTGACGGACGTGACCGATTTCCGCAACCGGGTCCGCCGCGATGATGTCCAATTCGTCGCGCTCAACAAACGCCCCGGTCATGGTTACCGGCTTTTTCCCCGCCTGTTCCGTCTGTTCCGCGACATGGCGCCGACGATTGTGCATACGCGAAATCTGGCAGCACTCGAGGCGAGCGTGCCCGCCTGGCTGGCGGGCGTGCCCGCGCGCGTGCATGGCGAGCATGGCCGCGACATGGGCGACCTCGATGGCACCAGCCGCAAATACCAGCGGGTTCGCCGCATGTATCGGCCTTTCGTCAGTCACTACGTTGCGCTGTCGAAAGACCTGGAAACGTATCTGAACAGGACACTCGGCGTGGATCCGCGACGGGTCGAGCAGATCTACAACGGCGTGGACACGGCACGATTCGCGCCGACACCGGGGGATCGCAGCAACATCGCAGGCTGCCCCTTCAACGATGACGATTTCTGGCTCATGGGAACGGTGGGCAGGTTGCAGGAGGTCAAGGATCAGGTGACGTTGGCCGAAGCCTTTGTGCGCGCGATCCGGCGCGGCCCCGCAGTGGCGAAAATGCGCCTGGTCATTGTCGGCGACGGCCCCTTAAGGGCGCGCGTCGAACACGTCCTCGATGCGGCGGGGATGCGCCAACTCGCGTGGCTCCCGGGCGAGCGCAACGACGTGCCTGAAATCCTGCGCGGGCTCGACTGCTTCGTGCTTCCCTCCCTGGCGGAAGGAATTTCCAACACCATCCTCGAGGCCATGGCATGTGGACTGCCCGTCGTTGCCACGCGCGTCGGAGGCAATCCGGAACTGGTCGAGGATGGCCTGACCGGAAGGCTCGTGCCGCAAGCCAATGCCGAGTCCATGGCCTCGGCCCTCCTCGCTTATTACGAGGATCCTGTACTTGCGCGAAGGCACGGTCGCGCCGGAAGACACGCAGTCCTGCAGCGATTCAGCCTGGACCGGATGGTCGCGGACTACCTGTCGCTCTACGATGGCCTCGTTGCCAGCCGGAAGACTCAATCGGAGCAAGCCCGTGTCAATGGCTGACGCCTATCGTCCAATTCAGAGGCGGAGATCCAATCCATGTGCGGCATAACCGGCATTTTTGAAACGCGCGAGAAAAAAGCGATCGCGCGCGATGCACTGGCGCGCATGAACGACATCCAGCGCCATCGCGGACCGGATGAAGACAGCATCCACATCGAGCCTGGCTTGGGGTTTGGCCATCGCCGGCTCTCGATCATCGACGTGGCCACGGGCCAGCAGCCGCTCTTCAACGAGGACGGCAGCGTTTGCATTATTTACAACGGCGAAATCTACAACTACCAGGAGTTGATTCCTGAACTGGTGGCACTCGGGCACGTATTTCGCACCAAGAGCGACACGGAAGTCGTCGTCCATGCCTGGGAAGCCTGGGGCGAGGCGTGTGTCGAGCGGTTCCGCGGAATGTTCGCCTTTGCGCTCTGGGACCGAAACCGCGAGACCCTCTTTCTCGCCCGCGACCGGTTGGGCGTGAAGCCGCTCTACTACGCCTTCCTGCCTGACGGCAAGTTCATCTTCGGCTCCGAGCTCAAGTCTTTGCTCAGCCACGGCGGGCTCGCGCGCGACATCGACCCGCAGGCGGTCGAGGAATATTTCGCGCTGGGTTACGTGCCGGAGCCGCGAACCATTTTCTCGGGTGCCGCCAAACTGCCTCCTGCACATACGCTCACGCTGAAGCGTGGAATGCCGGCCAGCGCACCCAGGGAATACTGGGACGTCCAATTCACGCTCGACAATCCCATACGCGGCGCCGACGCCAGCGACGAACTCGTCGAGCGCCTCCGTGAGTCGGTCAAGTTGCGGATGATCTCCGAAGTTCCGCTGGGCGCATTCCTCTCGGGCGGCGTCGATTCGAGCGCGGTGGTCGCCATGATGGCGGGCGTGTCGGCCGAACCGGTCAACACCTGCTCCATCGCCTTTTCCGATGCGGCCTATGATGAATCCGCCTGGGCGCAGCAGGTCGCGGACCGCTACGGGACCCATCACTTTGTCGATCGCGTCGAAAGCGACGACTTCGATCTCATCGACGACCTGGCCCTCATCTACGACGAACCCTATGCCGACAGTTCCGCGATCCCCACCTACCGTGTGTGCGGACTGGCGCGCAAGCACGTCACCGTTGCGCTATCGGGCGACGGTGGCGACGAGAATTTCGGCGGCTACCGCCGATATCGCCTGCACGTCGCCGAGGAACGTCTGCGCTCGACGATTTCGCAGTCGCTGCGGCGTCCCATTTTCGGCTTGCTCGGCCGCGCCTACCCGAAGGCCGATTGGGCACCGCGAATGCTGCGCGCAAAGTCGACGTTCGAGGCACTTGCGCGCAATTCGGTGGACGCCTACTTCCACGGTGTTTCCATATTGCGCGACGACATGCGGCGAGACCTCTTCAGCAACGCCTTCAAGGCGCGGCTTGGCGGTTACAACGCCGTCTCCGTGTTCGAGCGCCATGCGCAACGGGCGAACGGCGATGACCCCTTGGCTCTGGTCCAGTACCTCGACCTCAAGACGTATCTCGTCGGCGACATCAACACCAAAGTCGACCGCGCCAGCATGGCGCATTCCCTCGAGGTCCGCGAGCCATTGATGGATCACCCACTGGTCGAGTGGCTGGCCACATTACCCTCTGATATGAAATTGAAGGGCAACGAAGGCAAGCATTTGCTCAAGGTGGCGATGGCGCCTTACCTCCCCGAGGAACTTCTGTATCGTGCCAAACAAGGGTTCGCCGTGCCACTCGCGCGCTGGTTCCGGGGCCCGCTGCGGCAGCGCGTGCAGGATGCAATCCTTGGACCTCGGCTCGCCGCAACGGGAATCTTCAACCAAAATTATCTGCAGCACCTCGTGGAGTCCCACGCCTCGGGCGCTCGAGATTACAGCGCCCCGTTGTGGACCTTGCTGATGTTCGACGCGTTTCTCAAGAACGTGATGGAAGGCGATTCGCGGGTATTCCAGGAAAAAGCGGCGGGATGACCTTCCGCATCCTGCACGTCCTGGATCACTCGATCCCGATGCAGAGTGGCTATACGTTCCGCACGCGCGCCATCCTGCGCGAGCAGCGCCGCATGGGTTGGGAAACGTTTCACCTGACGAGCCCCAAGCACACCGCACCGGGCGCCGCGCAGGAGGATGTCGACGGTCTGCATTTCTATCGGACTGCACCCGTGGCGGGAAGGGCAAGCGGCATTCCGGGTATGCGCGAATTCGCACTGATGCGCGCGCTGGCGCGGCGTCTGGCCGAGGTGGCGCGGATCACGCGACCCGATGTCCTGCACGCACACTCGCCGGTTCTCAATGCCCTGCCGGCATTGTGGGTCGGCCGGCGCCTGAAGATTCCGGTCATCTATGAAGTGCGCGCGTTCTGGGAGGACGCCGCGGTCGACCTGGGAACGAGTCGCGAGGGGGGACTTCGCTATCGTCTCTCGCGCGCGATGGAAACTTTTGCGTTTCGACGCGTCGCGCACATCACGACGATTTGCGATGGCCTGAAGCGCGACATTGTCGCGCGCGGTATCCCCGAGCACCGCGTGACGATCATCCCCAACGCAGTTGATGTCGCTGCATTCGAGTTCGGCCAAGCGGCCGATCTCGCGCTTAAGGAGCAACTCGGCCTGGCCGGCAAGACGGTGGTCGGCTTCATCGGCTCCTTCTACGCCTACGAAGGACTCGACCTACTCCTCGCCGCGTTGCCCGCGATCAATGCGCGCATGTCTGACGTGCGCGTTCTCCTCGTCGGCGGCGGGCCCAAGGAAGCGGCATTGAAAGCGCTGGCTAAGTCGCTGAATCTGGGCGACCGTGTGGTGTTCGCGGGCCGCGTGTCCCACGCCGAGGTGCATCGCTACTACAGCATCGTCGACGTGTTCGCCTATCCCCGCCACTCCATGCGCCTGACCGAACTGGTGACGCCGCTCAAGCCACTCGAAGCGATGGCTCAGGGGCGATTGCTCGTCGCCTCCGACGTGGGTGGGCACAGGGAGCTCATCCACCATGGCGAAACGGGCATGTTGTTTCGAGCGGGCGACGCGACGTCGCTGGCCGACGCCATCTTGACTCTGCTCGAACGGCGCGACCTCTGGCCCCGCTTGCGCGAGCAGGGGCGCCGCTTTGTCGAAGAGGAGCGAAACTGGGAGAAGAGTGTGGCAGGCTATCGCTCGGTATTCGAAACCATCGGACTCGCCACAGCGTGACGCTCTCGGGTCTCAAGGTCGGGCTTATCGGTCCCCTGCCTCCTCCAGCCGGCGGCATGGCCAACCAGACCCGACAGCTGGCGGAGTTGCTCGCGCGCGAAGGAGCAACAGTCACCCTGGTGCAGAGCAACGCGCCGTATCGTCCCGGCTGCATCTCGCGCATCCGCGGGGTGCGTGGTTTGTTTCGACTGGTGCCCTACCTCTTTCGTCTCTGGCATGTCGCCGGCCGCGTGGACCTTGTTCACATAATGGCCAATTCCGGCTGGTCATGGCATCTGTGCGCCGCGCCAGCCATCCGCATCGCGCGTTGGCGACACGTCCCATCCGTGGTCAACTACCGGGGTGGCGAAGCGGGGACTTTTCTGGCGCGCTCCAGACGTTCCGTCGGCCACACGTTGCAATTCGCATCGGCGTTGGTTGTGCCGTCGGGCTTTTTGCAGCAAGTGTTTGCCGGCCACGCATTACGTGCGGATATCGTTCCCAACATCATAGATCTTGAGCGCTTTCGCCCGCCATGCGCAGGAGAACATCCCAGCGCACCGCATCTGGTCGTCGCCCGAAACCTTGAGTCCATTTACGACATAAGCACGGCATTGCGCGCCTTCGCGCTGATCAGCAATGCCATGCCCGATGCGCGGATGACCGTGGCAGGTTCCGGCCCGGAGCGCGCTGCGCTAGATGCGCTCTGCCGCGAACTGCACATGGAGGCGCGTGTGCATTTCTGTGGCACTCGCGACCGTGACGAGATGGCCGCGCTATATCGGTCGGCTTCCGTGGTGATCAATCCGAGCCGGGTCGACAACATGCCGAATTCGGTTCTGGAGGCGATGGCGAGCAGCGTTCCGGTCGTCAGCACCAACGTCGGCGGCGTTCCATTCATCCTGCGCCACGACATCACCGGACTGACGGTGCCGGCGGGCGATCCGCAAGCCATGGCCAATGCCGTACTGCGCGTTCTTAGCGATGCGGAACTTGCGCGACGGCTCGCCGCCGCAGCCATCGACGACGTCCAGCAATACGCCTGGCCGCGCGTACGCCAGCGCTGGTCGGAAGTCTATGCCACGGCATTGGCGGTTGGATCCAGGAGTTCGTAGTGGACATCGAACATCCATCTGCTTCCAGGAGTCTTGTGACGCGCATCGTGGCCGAGCTGATCTTTCCGCTCCAGGAACACCTTAAAGGTCACACCACGGTCGCTGTGCGCCGGACCCTTGAGGCCTCGCAGTGGTGGCCCGCCGAGCGCATTGCCGCGCTGCAGTTCGACCGCCTCGCAGCGTTGCTCCGCCATGCCAACGCCTGCGTGCCCTACTACCGCGAACTTTTTCGACGCATTGGTTTCGATCCGAATGCCATGACCGAACTGGCCGACCTGGAACGCCTGCCATTTCTGACCAAGTCCGAGATCCGGGCGCACACGGAAGCGCTCAAGTCCTCTGCGGCGACGGGTCTGGCGCGATCCAACACGGGCGGATCGAGCGGTGAGCCGCTGATTTTTTATCTCGGCAAGGAACGCGTAAGCCATGATGTTGCCGCCAAATGGAGGTCGACGCGGTGGTGGGGTGTGGACCTTGGCGACCGGGAAATCGTGGTGTGGGGCTCGCCGATCGAGTTGGGCGCGCAGGATCGCGTTCGCAGTCTTCGCGACTCGCTGATGCGCACGCGTCTGCTGCCCGCCTTTGAGATGTCCGAGGCAAACCTCGATGGTTTCGTCCGCACGATTCGCGAGACGCGTCCGAGCATGTTGTTCGGCTACCCATCGGCACTCGCACGCATTGCGCGGCATGCCACCGCAAGAGGTGTCACGCTGAACTCGTTGGGAATCAAGGTCGCGTTCGTTACCTCGGAGCGCCTTTATGACGACCAGCGAAACGCAATCGAGAACGCGTTTGGTTGTCCGGTCGCCAATGGCTACGGTGGCCGCGACGCGGGCTTCATCGCGCACGCCTGCCCGCAAGGAGGCATGCACATCACGGCTGAAGACATCATCGTCGAGACTATCGGCGGCGATGGCCGGCGTGTCGGCGCGGGCGAATCGGGCGAGATCGTCGTCACGCATCTGGCTTCCCGGGATTTTCCGTTCATTCGCTATCGGACCGGCGACTTCGGTGTCCTCGATACGCGCGGGTGCTCGTGCGGCCGCGGCTTGCCGCTGTTGCAGGAGATCCAAGGCCGCGCCACGGACTTCGTCGTCGCGGCGGACGGGACGGTGATGCACGGGCTCGCACTCGTCTACGTGATCCGCGACCTCGAAGGCGTTGCCAGTTTCAAGATCATCCAGGAAAC